>JAGVCI010000062.1 GCA_020059985.1 Candidatus Peribacterales bacterium
ACCGTGGACCAGGATTAAGTTTTTGAGTGCACATACGTGCGACGCGACCTCGTTCCATCCATGAAACGAAATAGAACATCGCTCCCAACGCCTCTGGATCAACCCAATACGCTCACGCGGCCAGACATCTCACTGACGGGATACCCGTGGCAGAGCTCCGGGTCGATGGTTTACGACGCCTGGGAACGCATACGAAGTTAGAGCTCGATCACACTCTCGCGTTCCGGCATCAGTACTTCCAGACTTTTGTTTATATTCTTCATGCGCTCCGCAAACGGCTCCATCTGGATCATTTCACCGTGGACCAGGATTAATTTTTTGAGTCCCTTGATGGCGCAAACATAGCCATCGAGGTCTGCCATGTCGGCATGCGCAGAGTACGCGTTGATGTAGACGACTTCAGCGCGCTTTTTGTACATCCGGTCAAAGATGCGCACCTCGGCGACACCTGGATCGATAATTTTTCGCCCAAGTGTGTGCTCAGCCATATACCCAACAGCGAGGATGGTGTTTCTCTCGTCCTCAATTTCATTTTTCAGGTGATGACGGATACGTCCTGCTTCGCACATGCCCGACCCCGCCATGATGATCGCGGGCCCTGGCATCCCATTGAGTGCTTTACTCTCCTCCACACTCTCCGTGTACTTCACGAGAGAGAACTGGAACGGATTGTGAGCGCGAGAGAGGAACTGATCGTAGAGTTTCTGATCGTAGACCTCGGGGTGTTTCATAAAGACCTCCGTCACGCGCGAAGCGAGCGGAGAATCGATGTAGATGGGAAGCGCGGGGATCTCTTTTCCATCCCAAAGGACATGCAGGTCGTAGACGATCTCCTGTGTGCGTTCGAGTGAGAACGCGGGAATGATCACTTTGCCGCCGCGCTTGGCGGTCGTGACGACGACGTCGCGGAGATGTTGGCGCGCACTTTCCACGTCCTCGTGTTTGCGGTTTCCGTACGTGCTCTCACAGAGGAGTGCCTCAACAGGAGGCATCGCCGCAGGATCACGAATGATCGGGAGCATGGCGCGACCGAGGTCCCCACTAAAACCAAAGCGACGCATGGTCCCCTTTTCCATGATTTCCATCACGATCATCGCCGCACCCACGATGTGCCCTGCCTCGAGGAACATCGCCTTCACGCCATCGGTCACATCGAACCACTCACCGTAGTTATGCCCCAAGAAAACCTCCATGCAGTCTGTCGCGTCTTGCTGCGTGTAAAGCGGCCCGTCACACTTCACCATCGACCCAGAAAGATGCTTACAAAAGTATTCTTCGTCTTTTTCCTGGATGTACCCTGCATCCTGCAGCATGACGTTGGCCAAATCCTTTGTGGCATACGTGCAATGAATCTTGCCACGGTATCCTTTTTTGAAGAGCAATGGAATACGCCCCACGTGATCCATGTGCGCATGGCTGAGAATCATCGCGTGCAAGTGACTCGCTGGATCAAATGAAAATGTGGAATTTTTCAGCGCCGCTTCCTCGCGGTGTCCCTGAAAGAGTCCACAGTCGAGGAGAACATTGCGCTGACCTTTGTCGGTATCCACTTGGAGTTCGTGACAGGTGCCAGTGACTTCTCGAGCTGCACCGTGGGGTATCAAACGCATAATAGTGAGTTGGCATAAATGAAAAATAGATCCCGCGAAGCTCGCCGAAGGCGAGCGAAGTGGGGCCGGGCTGCTCCGTGTGGAATGAGTTTCATGAATGAGAGATGAATGCTCTCGCAAAGAGCGAGGATTGAACGATACCAAAGATTACGGGGAAGAACGACCCGAAAATGAGGGCGAAAAACTGTCTGGTTCAGCTAAGTCTGGCATACTCCTCTCTGAAGCATTCATGCGCACAACCGCACTTCTTCTGGCTGTACTCACTCTTGCTCTCTCCGTCACGGGACCAGCGTTTGCCGAGACCATAGAGGAACGTGCCGCCGCTCGTCGTGCCGCACGTTTGGAGAGGTCCGCAGCGCCCGTAGAATCCCCCACGACGCGCACAAACGTACGCGAGCGACCTTCCCTGCGAGAGCTCCGTCAGAGGCGCTTAGAAGCGCGAAAAACAGTGGAGAGCACCACGGCTCCTGATCTGCTGCGACAAGCAGTGGTGACACTGACCAACGAAGAGCGACGCAAGGCCGGCCTCCCTGCCCTACGCTACAACGCCACACTCGAGATCGCTGCGCAGCGTCACGCTCAAGACATGTTGGTCCGCGAATATTTTTCACACGAGACACCCGAGGGTCTCTCGTCGCGAGATCGAATCGAGCGAGCAGGATACGGTCTCCTCACGATTGAGACGTGTGGTTGTCGATCCTTCCGCGTCGCGTTCGGAGAAAATATCGGCAAGGGACAGGCGACAGCGGAGAAAGTGGTGAACGACTGGATGAATTCTCCGGATCACCGCGACAACATTCTCTTCGAGGGGTACGAAGAAATCGGCATCGGAATTTACGGTGATATGTGGGTACAGAACTTTGGAGGAATTACGGTGCGGTACTAAGACCCACCGACTGAAACAAACTTTCCACTTCGCCGCTAGAAAGTTGGCGCATGTCACCGGGCTCCAGTGAGGAATCCGTGAGTGTCGTAATGCGTGTGCGTCGCAGTTCTTTCACGGGCGCACCGACCTTCTGACACATCCGTCTAATCTGCCTGTTTTTGCCTTCTGTAAGCGCAATACTGAACGTCCGCTTGCCCAGACGTTTCACCGTCGCGGGCTTCGTTTTTGCGCCCAGTATCGTCATGCCACTGCGGAGTTTTGCGAGCTGTCCATCGGTGATATCCGTCTCTGTTTCCACTTCGTATTCTTTCTCGTGATCGAACTTCGGGTGTGTCAGTCGGTACGCGAGCACACCGTCATTCGTGAGAATAAGAAGTCCGGAAGAATCTTTGTCGAGTCGCCCGATGGGGAAGACGACACCACGAAGTTTCTCGGGGAGCAGATCGATGATCGTCTGATCTTCTTTGCGCGACGCATTTGTCGTCACGACTCCCTTGGGTTTGTGCAGCACGTAATAAATCAAATCTTTACGCGCTTCGACCACGGCGCCATCGACTTCGATGGTATCGACATCGGGATCCGCTTTCTGTCCGAGTGTTGCCACTTTCCCATTCACTTTCACGAGTCCCGCCTCGATGTACTCCTCCGCTTTTCGGCGAGAACTGATACCACGAGCCGATAAGATTTTTTGCAGTCGTTCAAGCATATTTTATGCCAAGCAATCTCGCCCGGCGTAGCCCGAAGCGAAGCGGAGGGCGGAGTCGGGTACCACGAGCCGATAATATTTTCTGAATACGTTCTGCGGGCACGTCCGCATTGTAGCTCTGCCATCCTCTCACTTCTCATCTTTCTTTCTCCAAGTCGCACCACGCACTATGCCGTGATGATGAAAGAGTGAGGAATCGTGCACCACGTCGCCCTCGCCCTCCGAGAGCCTCAATAGCAGCAAATCATAGGATTCTGGCTTATGCGAAGTCTGCTTCTTCCACTGTTTGAGCTGATCCCGCGCAATACCGGAGAGACGCACATTCTCGATGTTGCCGGCGAACAAGTTCTGAGGAAGACCGCCTCGATCTGGGTCTGCACCGATCATGAAAGAGTACGGCGATGGTTTGTGCTTACCGGAGACGATCGATCCCCTGCTCTGGAGTACGCCGTCGACGTAGAGACGAATGAGCTGTGCATCAAATACCGCGAGTAGCTCCACTGTACGATCGGCCTCGACTTTCGTGTCTGACCGGGCGCGCAAAAACTGTCCACCCATATGACAGATCGCCTCCCAGTACCCATCAGCGAGACGAATACCTACACCGGCATTATGTTGATTACCAATAATTGTCTGTTCGCGAGTGACATCAGATGGAGTGACACGCACTTGCATGGAGAGAGCATGTGCTCCATTAAAATGCAGTCGCGGAATCACGATGTAATCGTCTTCGCCATCGAACACGAGCCCCCGTTGTTCTTTCTCTTCTGCCTCGACAGACGAATGGAGAGCGGGGACGAGCCCGACTCCGAGTGCGGCCTTCGCCGCCTGTGATGTCACACGACTGAGGAATGTACGACGATGCATAGTATCGGAACCATGCTCGGCAATCGGCAGTGACGTTTCTGAAAGGGAGAGAGAAGGGTTCATAGAGGGAAAGGTAAAAAGGATTCATTGCACCATAGTGCGAAAATCCGTGGAATCCCCCCTCGCACTGGCCATAAATATGGACACGTGGTTTTTGGCTTACACACGACAAAAAAGACGTTCCAAACAGGGGTGGAACGCCCAAGAAAACCAAGGCAACCAATGACGATCATTCTCTCCAGAAGACGCACAGTCCTGGCACCGACCTACTCTTGCGCGGCGCATACCGCACTACCATCGGCGCTGACGGGCTTAACGGCTGTGTTCGGGATGGGAACAGGTGTGACCCCGTCGCTACAAGCACCAGGACAGTGCGTCTTAAAAGAAGAGAACAATGATCAATGAAGCACACCACGTCGCCCGCGTATTCCATCTTGCGACGGAACATGCGGCTGCAGCACGTGAACAGTGTCATTTTCACAACGTGAAAAATAAAAAGAACGTTCATTCATCCATTCGTACCACTCGGCTGAACACATTGCTGTGCGTACACCTGTGGCCGATCTAGCCGGTCGTCTTCCGGCGGATTTATGGAGAGACGCTATCTTAGGAGGGGCTTCCCACTTAGATGCTTTCAGCGGTTATCCCTTCCGAACGTAGCTACCCTGCGGTGCCGCTGACGCGACAACAGGTACACCAGAGGTTCGTCCATTCCGGTCCTCTCGTACTAGGAACAGCTTCCTTCACGTCTCTAAGTGATCACGGAGGATAGAGGCCAAACTGTCTCACGACGTTCTGAACCCAGCTCGCGTACCGCTTTCATTGGCGAACAGCCAAACCCTTGGGACCTTCTACAGCCCCAGGATGCGATGAGCCGACATCGAGGTGCCAAACCGCTCCGTCGCTGTGGGCGCTTGGGAGCGATCAGCCTGTTATCCCTAGAGTAACTTTTA
>JAGVCI010000010.1 GCA_020059985.1 Candidatus Peribacterales bacterium
ATCGAAGTGGTTCTCTTCCTGGATCTCTCCGCCGAGCGCGAGTGACGCGCGCAAGGCTTTCTCGATCGCAGACGCATTGGGAACCGGTAATGTTCCTGGGTGCCCCATACAGATTGGACACACCGTCGTGTTGGGCTGCTTGCCGAAAGCGTCGTTGTCACACCCGCAGAACATCTTTGTCTTGGTGCTCATCTGGGCGTGGACTTCGAGGCCGATGACAGCTTCCAATTCGGGCATCTCGAACCTAGGCTATCGAGACTTCTGCTCTTTGTACAAATCTAGATTTAGAAAATAGAATGGTATTGATAAACATACTTAAATGTTATATCATAACAATATGATCAATACGCAAGTTCCTGAGAATTCCGCATTCGAACTATCGGATTCGCAAGCAGGGGCAACCGCAGAGTTAGAACAGTATCTGAAAGACAATCGACATGTGCTTTTGGCGAAGGCGCGAAAAATGCTCGGGAGCGAAGCTGATGCAGAAGATGCGGTGCAAAATGCATCCCTCAATGCTTTGAAAGGCATTCATTCGTTTCAAAGAGGAAGCTTAATCTCCACATGGTTGTATCGCATCCTTCATAACGAGTGTTTGATGATTATGCGCAAAAAGGGAAGAAGTGCCGTTAAATCGTTTGCCGAAATTGCAGGCGATGATGAGGAACGTGAAATTAATCCAGTCGATGAAGATGACTCTCTGCCGGACAACAATCTTCGAGAATTGGTGAAAATTCTCGATCCTGAAGATCAAAAACTTCTCATTCGTCACTACGAAGACGATGAGACCTACGAAGAAATTGCGAAGGATATGGATTCAACCACCAGTTCGATAAAAATGCGTCTTTTTAGAGCGCGCCAGCGTCTGAAGGGTGTGCTGGGTGAAGCTGCGTAATCGAAGGAAGGTAATCCACGATCAACACTCCTTCTAAGTGATCCACTTCGTGCTGCACAACGCGTGCATCGATGGAGCTGAGTTTGCGCTTCTCTGGTTTTCCCTTCTCATTGAGGTATTCCACGATGATCCCGATTGGGCGCTCCACTTCGACGTCGAGTCCCGGGAGACTGAGGCAGCCCTCTTCCATGATTTCTCTGTCGTCGCTCTTCCAGGTGATTTGGGGGTTCACAAGAACCATGGTCTTCTTCCCAATCTTCGCGAGGCACACTCGTAAAGAGGAGCCAACTTGTGGTGCAGCGATCCCGAGACCCTTCGCCTCCTTCAATGTATCGTGCATATCATTGATCAGTTTCTGCACTTCCTTGGTGACGGCGGGAATTTTCGTTGTCTTCTTCCGCAGCACCGGAGTGTCTTTGCCTGTGACGATGGGGAGAACGGCTATACAAATAAAGAAATGTGTCCTCAGTATTCAACGGAGAAGGATGTTTGTCACGTCTCTCTACTCCTATTTAACCCATGCCCGAGAGCCCGCTTTCTGCCGCAGTTCGTCGATAGAAGTGATCCGTCCACGTTCGAGCATGGCGAGGAACGCCTTCGCTGTGAGCAGCACGTCCGGGAGTGCACGGTGACGATTCACCGGCTTTTCTAAGTTGAGGCGTGCACCGACCGCATCCAGCGTGTGTCGAAATTCTCGCGGGAAGAGTGCGCGAGAGAGACACATGGTGCAGAGCGATTCAGGGAGATCGACGTAGCCCCAGCAGAGTTCTTTCTCGACGCGAAGGAAGCCCATATCAAAATCGGCGTTATGGGCGACCAAAATCGAATCATTCGCGAACGCGAGGAACTCCGGAAGCACTTGATCGATGGTGGGGGAATTGCGTACGTCGCTATCCGAGATTTTGTGTATCTGCTGGGCTTCCGCAGGGATCGGCTTCTCGGGGTTCACCAGTTGATCGAACGTTTGATCGATGATCTGACCGTGCTCGATGCGCACTGCCGCGATTTCAATAATCTTATGACCCCGCTGAGGATCGAGGCCGGTTGTTTCCGTATCGAAAACAGTGAAAGACGGGAGAGACATCGGAAGCGAACTATAGGGGTCGCGGTACAGGTCTGAAATGGTGCAATGAGTATATTGTGATCTTGCTATAGTACGAACGCATGAAGGCTCTCACTTTGCCGATGATCCTGAAGACGCTCGAGAAAATCTACACCCCTCCGCGTACGTTTCTCGATTGGGAAACACCACTCGATCTTTTGGTGGCGACTATTTTGAGCGCGCAGTGCACGGATGTGCGCGTGAACATCGTGACGAAAACACTCTTCGCGCGGTGTCGTACGGCAGAGGATTACGTAAAGATTTCCCGAGAAGAATTAGAAACAATCATTCACTCGTGCGGAACCTACCACGCGAAAGCGAAGTACCTGCAGACGATGTGTCAGATGCTTCTCGATCATCACGACGGAAAAGTCCCCGATACAATGGAAGATCTCGTCACACTTCCGGGCGTTGGACGGAAAACCGCTTCCATCATTCTCTGGGCAGTATTTGGAAAAAATGAAGGACTCGCGGTCGATACACACGTCATTCGTCTCGCACAGAGGCTTGGGTTAACGCGACACAAAGATCCGAAGAAGATCGAACTGGATCTCACACGCGGTCTCCCAAGAGAGCAATGGGGAAAAGTGACGACACTGCTCATCAGTCATGGTCGTGCGGTCTGTACTGCACATAACCGCAAATGCGAGGAGTGTGTGTTTCAGAATGAGTGTCCTTCATCATCGGCACGACATCTTCCAGATCTTGCGAAGGTCAGAAGCAGGGAATCTCGTTAAAAAAATGAAGGACTGTTATTGCTTCTTTTGGCGATATCAATATCCTGTTGGCTTACTTTCCCCCTTTTCTGTATGACGCGTCGCTACATACTACTGGCTCTGGCAGGGGTCACACTTGTGGCTTGTGATTTTACCGGAGTCGATCTTCCGGATATTCAAAATGCACCAGTCGATTCCACTCGCATGGAGGACAAAGATGGAATGATGCGCGAAAACGAGGACATGATGCACGACGACGAATCCATGATGAGTGATGATGAGGGCATGATGATGGAGAAGAACGACGACACAATGATGGAAAAAGAAGATGACAAAATGATGGAAGGCGATCACATGGGTGATGAAACGGACAACACAGAAGAACCGAAGGCTATGGAAAAAGAAGGGCAGTATCAGGCGTACCGCGAGGGCGTGATCGGCAATGGTATGGAGTCCGTGCTCTTCTTCCATGCGTCATGGTGCCCATACTGCAAGACGCATGATGGCAATCTCAATGCTTGGTATCCCGGAGCAAATCTTGTGAATGTCTATAAAATTGACTACGACACTGCTTCCGACTTGAAGAGCCGCTTCGGCGTAGTACAACAGGACACGTTCATTCGTATAGATGGGCAAGGAAATGTGATAGAGACCGTGAGCTTTCCGACGGAAGCGCAACTCAAGGCGATTGTCACTGCTCAGTAATATGATTTTTCACCGCCCTGCGGAAGCGGGGCGGTTTTTTGTGACGAGACAGCGAACAGATGTTGCTGTAGGCTTTCCTCGTATGCCCATCGCGCTAATTCTCTTCTTCGCGGGAATGCTGACGATTCTTCTTCCGTGCATTCTTCCGCTTATTCCTATTGTGCTTGGAGTGAGTATTGCAGGCCGCAGTAAGTGGAGACCCCTTCTTACGGTGCTGGGGATGCTCGTTAGCTTTGTCGGTTTCACATTTCTTCTCCTGGTTGTTCTTCGGCAGTTCGTAGAGGTAGCGGATTACATGAGGATCGGTACGTACTACATCCTTCTTCTCTTCGGACTGGGCTTCCTCACGCACGATAAGCGTATCCAGGATGCCGGCGCTCTTCTCGGTTCGTTCTTCTTTATGGACAAAGGATGGCCGTCCGTCATGGTTGTCGCTGTTCTCGGTGTCATTGCCATGCATGTCGGCGGTCGGGTTGCTACTACAGTCCAGCAGTTTGGCACCACGATCCAGTCGAAGACGCGATCGGGACTTGGTAGTGATAACCCGATTACTGCATTCATTATGGGTCTTACCATGGGGCTCGTATGGGTGCCGTGCGCAGGACCTGCACTGGGGTTCGCCTTTACCCTTGTTCGCGAGGAGCCGGGTTTTCGTGCTCTCTTTCTCCTTACCTCGTATGGACTCGGCACGGCCGTGCCGCTCTTGCTCATAGGGTATGGTGGGCAGGCTGTCGTACATTCCGTTCGGTCTATTTCCAGGTATAGCGGCGTTATCAAGCAAATTTCTGGTGCACTTCTCATTGTGACTGCGCTTGCTTTTCAGTTTCACTGGTTCACAAAGTTTGATGCCTGGTTGGTCCAATATACCAATTTCGGAACACTCGGAACGCAGATCGAAGAAGCGCTTTTTTCCGATGAAGTGGATATGATCCGAAATATGGACTTTCAAGATCCTTTCAACATGCCCGATGATTCTTCTTCCTCCTCTTCTATGGACTTTCCCAAACTTCCAAAGCTCTCACGAGCACCGGAACTTCGAGACACCGGCGCATGGTTCAACAGCGAACCGCTCACAATGGAGGGGCTGAGGGGCAAGGTTGTGTTAGTCGATTTCTGGACGTATAGCTGTATCAATTGCATTCGCACTATTCCTTATCTTCAACAGTACTGGGATCGTTACAAAAACAAACCGTTCGTTCTCCTCGGCGTGCACACGCCTGAGTTTGTTTTTGAGAAGAGTGAACAAAATGTTCGGGATGCGATGGAGCGCCTTGGTGTCACATGGCCTGTCGTGCAGGATAATGATTTTGGAACGTGGGGCGCATTTGCGAACCGCTACTGGCCGGCGAAATATTTGATCGATGCCGATGGGTACGTCCGCTACACCCACTTCGGTGAAGGTGCGTACGACGAAACCGATCTTGCGATCCAAAGTCTCCTCAACGAAATTGGCGCGCTCGAAGAACCGATGGAAACCGTGGAGTCTGGTGCGAGAGGCGGAAGACAAAACCTGACGCCGGAGACGTATCTCGGCTCACGGAGCTGGCCATCGCTTGGGAATGGCTCCAGATCTCCCACGGATGATGTTGTGACGTACACAGTTCCCGATGCGCTCAAGCTTCATTCCTATTATCTCGTCGGTGATTGGCAGATGGTCGAAGAAGAGAAGCAAGCGCTAAGAAGTGAGAGCGGAGAAATTCGCATGAAGTTCCTCGCAGGCGAAATCAATCTCGTGATTGGGATGGAAGAGGGCAAGCCCGCATCAGCAGTCACGATCGAAGTGGATGGGGAACACATCAAAGATTTCCCGATCGACCGCACTGACCTCTTCGAGCTCTGGAAAGGGGAGTATGGAGAGCACGAGATCGTCATCCACGTCGAAGGAGCAGGGTTTGAGGGGTATGCGTTTACTTTTGGGTCTTAATTCCTTTTGCTGCAAGCACCTGCTTGCATTCGTTTAGCATGCTCTGGATTTTTTGGATTGCTTCGGGCACAGAAATGCCCGATTCGGGGATGCCGACAGAGGTTGCTGTAACTGTTTCGGAATCTTGTGCTTCTAATGTGTATCTCGCTCGCAGGAGACACGAATGTGCGATGGATAGATATGCATCAGTAAGATCACCGGAATGCTGGGTATCTAGTTCGCAGACACCTTGAAATCCTCCGAGAGATGCTCCGACGTCCAAGAGCCCGAAATGGGTCGAAACACTCCGACGCTGGCTGTCTCTTAGCAATCTGACGTTTTCTTCAGTCGTAATTGCAGAAAACTCGTAAAATTCTACAGATCGCCACCGCTGTGGTTTTTCTGTCTCTACAGGTAATGGTTTCCGCTTTGCCATAGCGGGAGATCGTATCTTTGCATGGTAAATTGTCAATTATTGATAGATGGATTTTGCTCCTATAACTGTTAGCATCTTTACCCCATGCAGCAGTATTTGCATCTCCTCCGGAAAGTGATGAACGAAGGCGCCCGTAAGGACGACCGAACCGGAACGGGAACCATCAGCTTATTCGGTGCGCAAATGCGGTTCGATCTGCAAAAAGGATTCCCGCTTCTCACGACGAAGAAAGTCCACATGCGCGCCATCACCCACGAGCTCCTCTGGTTTCTGAAGGGGGACACAAACATTCAGTACCTCAAGGACAACAATGTTTCTATCTGGGACGAGTGGGCAACAGAGAGTGGTGATCTTGGTCCTGTGTACGGAAAACAGTGGAGAGACTTCGAAGGTGTTGATCAGATCACGTGGTTGATCGAGGAGATCAAGAAAAATCCTACCTCTCGTCGTTTGATCATTTCTGCGTGGAACCCGACAGTATTGCCCGATACCAAATTCAGTCCGAAAGACAATGCTGCGAAGGGCAAGATGGCGCTGCCGCCGTGTCATTGTCTGTTCCAGTTCTACGTTTCGGATGGAAAACTAAGCTGCCAATTGTATCAACGCAGTGGAGACATCTTCCTCGGTGTGCCATTCAACATCGCGTCGTACAGCTTGCTCACCCACATGATCGCGCAGGTGTGTGACCTGGAGGTCGGCGATTTCGTCCACACGCTTGGAGATGTGCATCTCTATTTGAATCACATGGAACAGGCGCTCACGCAGCTTGAGCGAGAACCACGTGCTCTTCCCCAGTTGAAACTCAATCCTGCAGTGAAAGATATTTTCTCCTTCAAGTTCGAAGATATCGAAATCCTCAATTACGATCCGCATCCAGCGATCAAAGCACCGATTGCGGTGTAATGCGGAATATCGGTAAGGTGTGAGCATGTTCGTCACTCTCGTCGCAGCAGCGGCGGAAAATAATGTGATCGGAAACAAAGGGAAACTTCCGTGGAAGCTCCCCGATGATCTGAAGCATTTTCGGATGGTGACGACGGGGCATCCGGTCATCATGGGCCGCAAAACGTTTGAGTCGATCGGACGACCGTTACCAGACCGGCTCAATATCATCATTACGCGGCAGAAGGACTACACCGCACAAGGCTGTGTCGTGGTGCATACCTTAGATCAGGCGCTCACACTCGCGGAGCAAAATACGAAGACCGAGGTCTGTGTCATCGGCGGAGGGGAGATCTACCGCGAGGCATTCCGATTTGCTGACTTTATTGAGCTGACGCGTGTGCATACAGTGGTCGAAGGCGATGCGACGTTCCCAGAGATCAGCCCTGAGGAATGGGAAGAAATCTGGAGCGAGGAGCATGCTGCAGACGATCGTCATGAGTTCGCTTTTACGTTCCAGAGACTCAAGAGAAAAGGGGTCGCTCTAGGGCACTTTTAATTTGGCTTCTAGAAGCCAAGAACAGGAATTCTTCAGAGTTTACTGTACGTGTGTGTATCGTTTGCACTTTTTCTCCGTGAGACTTGTGGCATGGAAACTCTCACCCACAAAGCACCGGCAAACGACCTAGTCCGCGGGACTGAGCAAGAAGCAATCGATCAGGTTGCTCAGGGTGAGGGGAAAATGACGGAAATTCGTGAAGCGCACAAAGAAGCGGTGCGTACTCGTATGAAAGAGACGCTGCATGAACAATTGAATGCGAAGGGAACCGATGGCGCCGCGCTCATGGATGATCTGCCAGATATCAATGAGGCCGAAGCAGAAGTAGATAAAATGGCGGATGAGCGCGAGGAAAATTTCCGCGACAACGTACAGGTAGGACACATCGATAGTGCAGGCTTACAGAAAGATGCGAACCGCAGTGTCATCGTGAATGCGCAATTTGCGAAGGCGAAGACAGACAAGAGTCTGGCCAATGAAATTGATGATCATGAACACGAGCACACACTGCAAGCCACTGCGAAAGCGGAAGGAGCACCACCTCCTCCAACAGGGGATGAAGAAGTAGACAAGATGATGAAGATCGGCAGTATTCCGTATCGCGAGAGAGGTGCAATGAAATTCGCGGGCGACAAGCACACTGCGAAGGAATATCACCGTGATTACAAAGAGCCGGTGAATCGTGTCCGCGACTTCCTCGATAAGAATGGCGAGAACGGAGAGCAGCTAGTTCATAACGCTGCTCGAAACGGAGAAATCGCCGAAGTCCGCCAGGCAATCGCTCGAGCGCATTTCAAGAAAGTCCTCGATGATCCGAAAGCATTCGAATCAGCTCAGAGTCCCTCTCGTAATTAATTTTCGATGGTCGCAGGTAGGAAACCTGCTCCCATCTTCAAAAATATTTCACCCGGGGAGCGGGTTTCTTACCCGCGTTCGATCATCTATCGAATGAGGGTGAGGAACTCCTCGCGAGTCTTCGGATCTTCCTTGAAAAGACCCTTCAGGGAACTGGTGACTGCACGGCTGTGCTGTTTCTCCACACCGCGCATCATCATGCAGAAGTGCTCAGCCTCGACGATCACGCCGATGCCCTTAGGCTTCAGCACTTCATCAAGCGCGTCGCAGATCTGCTGACCCATGCGTTCTTGTATCTGCAATCTGCGTGCGAACATGTCGACAATGCGCGCGATCTTGCTCAGTCCGATCACGTGGTCACTCGGGACGTACCCAACGTGTACTTTTCCGACGAACGGGAGAATGTGATGCTCGCAGAGCGAGTAACACTCGATGTCTTTCACGATCACCATGCCTTTCGTATCAGCAGGGAAAAGCGCGCCATTCACAATCTTCTCCAATGATTCGTCGTATCCTTTCGTGAGGAATGTGTACGCTTCGCTGCAGCGCTCTGGGGTCTTTAAGAGTCCCGGGCGACTAGGATCTTCGCCGATTTCTTTGAGCAGTTTTGTGAAGATTTCATCCATGGACCGCGATTATAGCTTCATACGGCTCCGCGATGACAAAATTCTGTACATTTCGCACTCCACATTTTTTTATATCGGCGTAGCGCTACGCCGATATAGAGGGATAACTCGTGGATATGAACCATGATCTATTCACTGCGAAGCCGTATCAGATCTGTCTGCTCACAGGCCTGATCCATCGTTTTCTCGAGTAAATCTTCCCACTTCTCTTTACTGACTGGGTGACGCTCCGTGGGATCGATCAGCAAGCAGAGGGGCTCTAACACGAAGCGACGTTCGTGCATGCGCGGGTGGGGGAGGAGCAAACTTGGTTCTTTGCTCACGGTGTCGCCTACGAGAAGAAGATCGAGATCGATCGTGCGTGGACCGAAGCGCACCGGAGGATTTTTTTTCAGATCGTGTTCGATCGCTTCTAATTTCTTTTTTATCATCTGTGGCTTCTCAGACGATTCAAAAGTGGCAATGGCATTGAGAAAAACTTCCTGTTCTAAGAGTTCACGCGGAGCGGTTTGATAGACAGGAGAGAAGCGGATGTCTGGCCAGAGCGCTCGCAACATGTTTGCGGCACTTTTCAGATTCGATTCCGCTGCAATATTACTGCCGAGGCCGATGACAATTCGCTGCGTACTCACGGGCACACAGCGTATCATCATTCATGAAGAAGACTTAAAGAAACGCGAGTTCGCTCTCCGTCTTTGCAACATGTTCTTGTGCTTCTGCCTGTAGTCTCTTTGTCTCTTCGATCGCACGAGTCTGAGCGGTCAATTTCTCCGGCAGATCAGGTTCTTTTTCTTGTTTACTCCCGTAGGTATCAGCAATCGTTTTGATTGCTCCCCATACTTTCTGTGCATTCAACGGTCTTTCACCAAGCCTCTGTGCAACGCTTGGCGGCAAATCGATCATCACTTGGTTAGCCGCTCCAGATTTCTTCATCTTCCAGCCGTATTCGAGATCATTGCCTTCACCATTCAATTCATATGTTGGCGCTACGACTGGCTGTGGTTTTCCTTTCGTTTGTGGCTTCACTGGTGTCTGCGGAAGAGCAAATTGCATCAGTGTGCGTTGATGTTCAATTGCCGTATTAAGTGCTTCCACAATTTTCCAGAGGTTTTCTGCATTCAT
>JAGVCI010000077.1 GCA_020059985.1 Candidatus Peribacterales bacterium
AGCCGTATCACGGACGCCAAGCGTACCGCATTTGAGCATTGCCGGTAAGCCAAAAAAATGCTACAATAACCGGATTGCTCTTTCACAGGGAAACCGCAGTGAGAAGGGAGAAGTGACGCTACGTTTGCATGGCTTGGGTGGCCTCGGCTCCCCTCGCCCATGTGGCGCAGTTCTTTTCCTGGGGTGCGCTCCAGGCTTCGATCTCTATGGTCGATGTTTCAGTCACTTCTCTCTCCTCCCTGCTTCCTTCGCGGCCGACGACCGCGAGAAGACAAACACAAACGCCGGTCCCAGGCATAAAACGGGACGCTCGCCCTGCGATACGGGCACCCAACAAACATAAAAACGGTCAGTGCCACGTTAGTGCACTACCGGAATGGGGAGCGCAGGCCGTCACCTGCATAGGGCATCTGCCCACTTCACTGTCGGGCAGATGCCCGTTTTTGCGTGAAAAAAAAATTACTTGGACATAGTAGACTGTATCCTGGAATATGTTTTAATTGTGGGTGATGGCAATTCGAAAGCCAGATCAACGGGAGAAAGATGAAATACGTTCAGCATTTGAACGAGCGATTGAAGAACAAGCAACGAAAGAACAGATAGCAGAGTTACGGAAGAATTTAGCAGATCGCTTCCACCTCACGCTTCAACAAGTCAGTTCTATCTGTGCATGGAAGCGAAATCCAAATGGAGAAAAATTATCTCTTGAACCGACTAAGGTTAATCAGGAAGCAAAAGATGTACCCCATGAAAATGATGAAAATTCAGAGCTCACAAATGACCAAGAAGAAGTTGAAGACCTTACATCATTTCGAAAAAGCCCAATATCTACACACCGCAAAAGCGGAGCGTGGACAGATTATGAACATAGCCAAGTAAAAGAAAAATGGCGAACTGCTGAGATGGCTATTTTTGATAAGCATCGAAACTCATTGTTAAAACCTCCGGAGGAGCTACAAGTTTTGTGTACGCCTGGAATAAAATGTCATATGGAAGTCAAAAGACTTCTTGAGAGAGGCATTAGACCTGAGAATATTCTCGCAGTTGAAAGGGTTAGGGGCGCTTGGAGTGAATTTGAATCCAACTGTAAAGCACTTGGGATTGTTCCTAGGTTCGGAGAACTAAAAGAAGTGTTGCCAAAACTGAGGACAAAATTTGACGTTGTTCTCTTAGATTTTCTTGGACAGTATTGCCTTTCTAATCAAGAAATTGTGTATCAGATTCCTTTAGAAAATAGAGCAATGATAGCCATAAACATGGGTGGAAAACGGGAGAAAAAAGACGTGCAAAAAGCAATGCAAAAAGAAAAGGATACTGCAAGAAATGTAACGGCCGATATGATTGAAACAAGAGCAAGTGAGCTATTGAGAGATGCAATCGATTGCTCGAATCCTAATATTCCCATTGATGAGCGACGTGCACGTTGGCACCGACTATGGAAACAAGCTTACGAAGATGTAAAGGGACAATTGGATAATAGAGACATTACTGTCAACGATGACCTGCGAGATCAAGAACTGGATAGCTTGGTTCATTGCGCGGGCATAGGCAGATCCGATCATTGGACTTTTCCAAAACTAATACAAAACATCCCACAGATGTTTGATCCAGAAAAACTCAAAGAGCTTCGAAGAGAAGAATTCAATCAAGATTTTATTGCACTGAAAAATTTTTGGACTGCTTTAGATCTTTGTGAACGTGGTGTTTTTGCACCTTTCAAATATGCTCTTCGAGGGAGTGGACCTTTGGGAAAACAAATTTCACAAAAGATTGCTCCTCTTGTTGACATGACAGGAAGAGCAGCTGTCGGCCACAATCTTGTGACACATCTCGCAAAATACAAATATTTTAGTCGTGTAAGTGAAACACCTAACCCATTTTTGACTACTATTGCTTTCGTCGAATGTCCTAAAGATGTTTATCGAAAACAACAACCAGCCGCACATTTTTTTGCTCAACTAACAAAAGAAGCTGCTCAAGATCAGAAAGACAAAAAAGAGCGTAAGTACAATTTTTCTGTAGATGGAGATAAAGTTTCAGTCAAAAAGCTGGAGGACAACGGCAGCCAAAGAAGTTTGGCTGGCATAAATATTTCGCAACTTCTGGAGGCTATGCAACTTTATGAAGAACAAAATAATAAATATCCATTAAATGACTATGAACAATCGAAAAAAATCGAAAGGGAATTACTTGGATAAAAGTCGATATCTTCACAAAAACTGCATGAGTTTTGGTGGAGCTGAGGGGAGTTGAACCCCTGACCTCTTCCATGCCATGGAAGCGCTCTAGCCAACTGAGCTACAGCCCCAAGTTCGCTGGAGCGACACTGTATAGGGGAAAGAGAGTACACAAGAGAAAAACAGTAGGTTTTTCTTCAGTGCTAAAATGGTGCGCCCGGCAGGATTTGAACCTACGACTTCCAGATCCGCAATCTGGCGTTCTATCCGGGCTGAACTACGGGCGCACAAAATCAAGGAACAACGCTTTTAGCCGCGAAAGCGTAGCATTCAGGGAATATCCAAACAATTCGATATTTCTGATTTTCTTTGGCCAAACATGGCAGAATCGCGCCATGTCTGTACTCGTTGTTTTCAAGAAAACTGTCGATGATGTCCTCACGCAAATTCCCAAAGTGGATGACATCCAGAAAAGGTCGGACAATCGCAAAGAAATAGACGGAAGACGAGAGTCTCTCCGCAACACCCTGCAGAGCATCCTCGGCACGAATCTTTTGCAGTTAGTTGTTTCAAAAGATCGAGTCTATATTGATTACCTCAGAGAGATTGCTACAAAAGCATTGGAAATCATTCCTGATTCAACAACCTATATTGATCGATCGGACTTAGTCGAGACTTTCTACGATTTTGAGCAGTGGTATTGGCATCTTCCTGTAGATAAGACAGAACCCACAAATCGGATCAAGCGCTTCATGAAACCATGATACGATTCACCCATGCCGCTCACCTTAGAAACACTCCAGGAAAAACTGAAGGACTGGAAAGGTTGCAAGCTCGCAGAAACTGCAAACCCCGTTCTTGGTGAAGGAAATCCGCACGCGGAGATCATGTTCATCGGTGAAGCACCGGGACAGAGAGAAGATGAACAGAAGCGTCCGTTCGTGGGACCTGCTGGAAAATTTTTAGATGAGTTGCTCGCATCTATCGGCCTCAAGCGTGAGGACGTTTACATCAGTAACGTCGTGAAGTACCGCCCGCCGAATAATCGTGAACCGCTTCCGGAAGAGAAGGAGCAATGCATGCCGTGGTTGCAGCTGGAGATCTCTCTCATTAAACCCAAAGTGATCGTTCCGCTCGGACGTCACGCGCTCCTGCACTTCTTCCAAAAACTAGGAATGACTGCAGCGCACGGCAAACCACAGAAACTCACAGATGAGGTGACGGTATTCCCCATCTATCACCCAGCAGCTGCACTCCATAATGGAGGACTGCGCCAAGCGCTCTACGACGATTTCGCCGCTCTCAAAAAATTTCTCGATGAGCGACAATCGACACCTGTCTAAAATTACATGAATTCCCTTCTCTTCGGTCTCGCGCTCTCGGCTGTCTTCTCCGTCACGTCACTCCTCGTCGTCATCTTCCGCGTGAGTCCCCTGCTCGCCCCGACCCAAGCGATCCCCGCGTTCTTCATCAGCCTCTTTCTCTCGGTCGCCACCGTCGGTGCTCTCGCAATGATCGGCATCTGGCGCGTCGTTCCCATCCACACCTGGGACATGGGAAAAGTGATGAGTGTGTCTCTTAGGCAGGGCATCTTCCTCGCGATCGCCACTGAAGTGCTGCTGCTCTTCCACCTCCTCAATCTGCTCAACTGGTGGATCGCCATCATGATCTACGCGGTCTTCCTCTTGATCGAATTGGCGCTCGATTACTAAAAGTTCAATTGTGAAATTGTAATATTGTAAAATTGTACTAAAGAGACGGCAGGTCAGGTGATCGCTTGCGCACAATTTAACAATTTCACAATATCGCTATTTTCTGGGATGATGCCTCCATGTCCGATGTGTCACACAACTGGGAGGAATTTCTAAAGCGAATAGCTGACGCAAAATCGTCAGCGGATGTTGATGCGCTGGATCAGGAGCTCTTCGGACGAAAGGCCGGCGTGCTCACCGTCGCTCTGAAAGAGATGGGTACCCTCGATCCGGAGACGCGAAAGAGAAAAGCTCAGGAACTGAATGCCGCGAAGGCAAAGCTCACGATGGCACTGGAAGAGAAGCACCGCACATTGAACGAGCCTTCAGGTGAAGCACTGCGCGACAAAGATCGCTTGGACGTCACTCTCGATCTTCCACGCCAAGAACACGGACATCTGCACCTCATCCCCGAGTTCATCCGCGAGGTGGAGGATATCTTCGGTCGCATGGGATTCGACGTCGCATACGGACCCGAAGTGGAGACGGAGGAGTACAACTTCAATAAATTGAATATTCCCGAGAGTCACCCCGCTCGTGACGCACAGGATACATTCTGGGTCAAAGACGCGAAGAAGACTGTGCTTCGTACGCACACGTCTCCCGTACAAATTCGATACATGCAGGAACACAAGCCGCCGTTTCAAATGATCTGTCCTGGACGTGTGTACCGCAAAGATGCCGACGCGACACACTCGCCGATGTTTCACCAATGGGAGGGACTCATGGTTGGGAAAGATATTTCTCTCGCGAACATGAAAGCAGTGATGATCGCAGCGATCACCGAACTGATCGGAAAGGACGTAGAGTTCCGCTTCCGCACCGGGTACTTCCCTTTCGTCGAACCAGGACTGGAAGTCGATGTCCGTTGGCAAGGTGACGAAAGCCAAAGCCGCGAAGGCCGGTGGCTCGAGATCGTCGGCTGCGGCATGGTGCACCCGAAAGTTTTGGAAAACGGCGGGATCGATCCCACGAAGTGGCAAGGCTTCGCGTTTGGATTCGGTGTCGAGCGCATGCTGATGATCCGCCATCGCATCCCCGACCTCAGAATGTTCTACGAGGGTGATGTGAGATTTTTGCGACAGTTCTAAAGTGTCACATTTTCCAGTGTTCCGGATCACTCGCGAATGATCGGGCGAGTTCAACATCCTCGGGGATGATTCTTCCCTGTGATGCCGCAACATCGAGAAGCGTGCCGAACGTCGAGAGCGGATGGAATCTGACATTTCCCTGCTGCGCATTTTCGGCAGCGGAGAGAAGTTCGTAACTGAAAATCGCGACGACATCGGTGACCGTGCACTTTCCCTCTTCGCGCAGAACCTCGACCGTGCGCACGGCGCTTCCACCGGTAGAGATGAGATCCTCGACCACGACGACATGTTTGCCCTGTGGGAGATCACCCTCGATGCATTTGCCCATCCCGTGCTCCTTCGCTTTGTGTCGAACGTACACAAACGGAAGTTCCATCTTGTCCGCAACGAGTGCTGCCCAACCGATCGCGGCTGTTGCCGTTCCCGCGATGACATCGGGTTCCACTTGGAGTGCATGGATACGATCCACGAGTGCCTTCACGACAAACGTCCGTGCCTCTGGGTGACTGTAGAGCATACGGTTGTCACAGTAGATCGGAGACTGGATACCGTTGGTCCAGCGAAACGGCGGATCGACGGAGAGTTTCACCGCGTCGATGTTCAGGAGGAGCTCGGCAATGCGTTTGCTGTGTGGCATGGACTGGAAGCTTAGCAGAGAGTCTCTTGGAAGCACGAGCCCGAAAACGATAAGCTTCGTCCGATGTCATTCCCCCTTTCCGAGGAACAGGAGAAGAAGCTCCGGGCACTCAATACTGCCTTTCTCGCCGAAAACGCGAAGATTAATCTTTCGGCGTTTCGTACCGAGGAACAGAGCTGGTTTGGGAATATCATGGATAGTATTGCAGCGATGGATTTGCCTTTCTTTTCCTCCATCCCCCGACCCCTTCCTCCAAAGGAGGAAGGGGAGCTCCGTGATGAGTACTACAAGAAAAAACCTGTACCGGGGAATACTCTCTTTTTTGCTCGGGAAATGAGAAAAAATCCTACAGAAGCAGAAGAAGCACTCTGGATACTTCTGAGAAATGATCAACTAGGTGTGCGGTTTAGAAGACAAGCGCCCTTTGGAGGTTTTATTTTCGATTTCTTCTGCCCCTCACTGAAATTTGCGATTGAAGTCGATGGAGAAATCCATAGACAATCCGAAAAAGCGGACCAGGAACGTGACACATATTTTCTCGAGGAATTTCACATTCATACACTAAGGTTTTCCAATGACGAAGTTCTTTCAGCTCCAAACCGTGTCATGACAGAGATTAAAAACTATATACAAAAACATTCCCCTCCTCCTTTGGAGGAGGGGTTAGGGGTGGAGGAAACAAAAAAGATTATTGATGTCGGCACGGGCGGAGGTTTTCCCCTCCTCCCGCTCGCAATTCTTCTTCCCGAGACCACATGCACGGGACTCGATTCAACGCAGAAGAAAATCTCTGCGGTCGAACGCATTGCGGAAGAGATGTCACTCACAAATGTGCACTGTCTCGCCGCGCGCGCGGAAGAGCTGGGGCACGATCCTGCTCATCGCGAGCAGTATGACATCGTGCTCTCGCGTGCGGTCGCCGAGATCCCGACTCTTCTCGAATTCTGTGCGCCCTTCGTGAAAGTCGGCGGATACGTCGTGTTCTGGAAGAGCGTGACGATCGATAAGGAACTCCAGGATTCCCTGATGGCACGCGCCGAGTTTTCCTGTCAGCTGACCCTGCAACACCGTTACACTCTGGGAGAAACCTGGGGCGACCGACAGCTGATCGTCTTCCAGAAGCGCGCACCGCTCGCGAAGAAGTACCCACGCGAAGTCGGCGTCCCAAAGAAGAAACCACTCCTCTAATGCCGAAGCCCTATACGCCCAACGACAAATGGAGCCAGCGCGCCGCGCGGGAAGGATACCGTGCGCGTTCCGTCTATAAGTTGATGGAGTTGGATGTGAAATTTCGATTACTCAAACGCGGAATGACGGTGCTCGATCTCGGTGCGGCACCAGGGAGCTGGCTGCAGTACGAGGCAGAAAAAGTAGGACCGGAAGGCTTGGTGATCGGCCTCGATCTGCAGGAGATCAAAGAAGTTGGTGATAATGTGAAGACCGCACAGGTAGACATCACAGATGAAGAGAAAGTGAGAGATGCACTCAAAAAGTTTGGAGCTGAGCGAGTCGATCTCCTGGTTTCTGATCTCGCTCCCTCAACGAGTGGCATTCGCGATGTGGACCAGTGGAAATCGGTCGAGCTCTCCGAAGCTGTACTCAGGACTGCGGATACTTTTCTGAAATCCAAGGGCAAGTGTGTGATCAAAGTGCTGCGTGGAGCGGACTTCGATGAATTTTTGCGACAGACAAAAGAACAGTGGGTGAATGTACGAACCGCACAAGTTGCTGCCAGCCGCGACCGCAGTAAGGAAATCTACGTCGTAGCGCAGAAACCCTGAGCGCACAGCAAAATTTTTGCTACACTATCCTCCATGATTGAGCTCAAGAACGTGAGCAAGTGGTACGGCAAGAGACAAGTTCTCGACAATGTTTCTTTTTCCGTAGGACCGGGAGAGTTTGTCTGTATCACCGGCCCGAGCGGCGCGGGAAAGTCGACACTCGTCCATGTGCTCGCGGGCGCTGAGGATCTCTCGAGTGGTGCACTCGAGATCGATGGCATCGAGCTCCACCGTATCCCTCCGATGGCAGTGCGTCTCTTCCGACGACGTGTCGGCATCGTGTTTCAAGATTACAAACTGCTTCGGCACTTAACCGTCCGCGAAAACATCGCGTTCCCGCTGGAGGTCTGTAACGTTCCTGCTGGAGAGATTCGCCAACGTGTGAGCAGTGTCATCAGCATGCTCGAACTAGAGAAACAGGCAGATGTACTTCCGAACGAACTCGCCGGTGGAGAGAAAGCACGCGCAGCCGTGGGACGCGCGATCATCAATGATCCATTGATCCTCCTCGCAGACGAGCCGACGGGAAACCTGGACCCCGATCAATCGATGCGGATCCTCGAGATTTTCCGCTCGATCAATACGAAAGGAACGACCGTCGTCCTCGCCACGCACGACAGCGCACTCGTCGACTCGCTCCAAACACGAGTCCTGCGCCTGGAACACGGAACGATTACGCGAGATAGCGCAGGCGGTTACCGCGGAGAGAAGATCAAAGCGCCAGAGGTCGTCGCCGAGGCCCCGGTCGCTGAAACGCACACGCCGAAGAAGAAAGCAGCAGGGAAATCCACCGCGAAGCGAAAAGTGAAGGTGACGGCGGTGAACGGCAAATAAGACCACAAAGACGTACACCACACACTGTGCATGCGCTATGCTTTCGCCATGACCAAGTACCGCGATTCCGGCGTCGACGTCGAAGCGGGAGACCGCGCATCCGCTGCGGCCTACAAGCACGCCGCCTCCACATTCGCGTCACGCAAAGGAATGATCGGCGAGCCGGTCTACGAGGAGAATGGCTACGCGGGGTTCTTGGACATGGGCGACTACTACGTCGTGCAGAGCGACGACTCGACCGGAACGAAGATCGACCTCGCATTTGCGATGGGCAAACTCGACACCCTCGGGTACGACCTCACCGCGATGGTTGCCGATGACGCAGTCTGCACTGGTGCCGAGCCAATCAGTATCAGTAATACGTTGGATGTTCCGAAAGTTGATGCGGAACAGATCGATGCACTTCTCTCCGGACTCGCGAAAGCCTGCAGTGAACAAAAGATTGTGGTGCCTGCGGGAGAGATCGCTGAGGTCCCGCACGCCGTTGCACGCGGAGTCTGGAGCGCGACGGTGATCGGTGTCGTCGAGAAAGACAAAGTCCTCAAGCCCGGAACAATTAAAGAAGGTGATGTCGTCATTGCGCTGCAAGATGCTGTCGCGCGCAGCAACGGCTATTCACTCATCCGAAAAATTCTTAACGATCGGTTCGGGGAGAAGTGGTACAACGAAAAATGGAAGCACGGAAAAACGTGGGGAGAGATCTTCCTCACACCAAGCATCGTCTACTCTGCGGCAATTTTAAGTTTGATCGGGCGCTTCGGAGAAAAGAGAGCAATCAATGTGAAAGGAATCGCGCACGTCACGGGCGGAGGCATCCCGAGTAAGTTCCGCCGCGTGCTGAAGAAATCTGGAACGGGAGCTACTCTCACCGATCTCTTTGAACCGCACGAAGCACTCAAGGACATCATCGCGATAGGAGAAGTGACCACAGAAGAGGCGTACCGCACCTGGCATATGGGCAACGGTATGCTCATCGTTGTACCGGCAGACGAAGCCGAGAAAGCGATCGAACTCCTGAAGAAACAGAAGATCGCCGCGAAGGTTGCGGGCACCATCACGAAAGACCCTGTGATCAAGATCACGGCTTGGAATGGGGATGAAGTCGCTGCCTCATAAATACATTGCGAGAATGAATTGAGGGAGTAGCATCTCGTTATGCGGAGTGCTGAGCATCTTGAGCTCCCACAAATGCTCTTGGATGAGAGGGCTCGAAGTGACCGGCGCACATTTTTGGCGAGTGCCTCTGCGATGGCGATTATCGAAGTGACGCGAAGAATGGGGATTTCGAATCCTGATCAAAAGAAAGTTATCGAAAGTAGTGACCAACTGCCTTTCGAATCGATTGCAAACGGCGCATCAATCCTTCCTTCTTCATTTTACTTTGAAGGAACAGACGTGCACTTGAAGCGCTTACCAGATAAGCGAATTGCGATCGACATCGGAACAAATGGCCCATCATTCGAGTGCACAAAATTTCATCCTTACAAATTTCAACGTGTCGATCAAACAATTGGCGATATCGTTCGTGAGATCAATGATCAGAGCGACGGAATCGTTTTGAAGTCACATCCCCTTCTCGCTCGTATTCAAAAAACCCAGTTGTCAGAGATCATTCGACTTCTCAAAGAGGGGAAAAATGGAGCGCTGAAAGTTTATTGCGAAGTAATCCTAGAAGAGGATGCGAGTATTTTCGATCAGTGTAAATACACATTAGCCAGCGGAAAACAGGACCCTATCGTCCCCTTCCAACGTATCTCCAAAGAACTCGCTTGACGGTCCAAACGGAGATCGTACAATGCGCCCACATGCGCACGCTGAATCTTCAGCTTAGCCTCCTCCTTTCTCTCCTCCTTACGGCGGAAGGGCGGCTGCGTGCGTAACTAGGTTAAAGAACCAAACGAGCCCCCCTTCCCAGTAGCGGGGGTGTTTTTGTATCTGTTTCCATTCTCTTCTCATGAATATCGCCTATGACATCGTCGCTTCCTTAGAAAATGTTGATGTTTCCATCTCCGCAAAGAACGCTGCCGCGGATATCGTACTAAAAATTCAATCCGGCATTTGGCCAACCAGAGCACTGATCGACAGCGTGATCAAAGAACGTGTTACTGACCGTTCCGACACCAGCAAAGCGCTGACCAACGTCGCGGTGACTGCCGAGTTTATGCGCGCAAAGCACGTCGCAAACATGCTGCTCAATGGTGGCAAAGAAGAAGATCCTCCGAAATCGGTGGAGACTTCCCTTCCCGATTTCCGAGCGGAATATTCGGAAAGCAAAGTAGATCCCTGGGGACGCCTGATCGAGGGAACATATACAGCCGGAGTCAGGTAAGATGTGGCTATGCAGGAATCGGACTTCCAACAACGCTTCAAAGCACACCGGGCCCGTGATATCCACGGACACCGTCTCGGGCCCTATATCCAAGACATCGTGTACGGAGGAAATGATGGAATCGTCACCACGTTCGCCGTCGTCGCGGGAACGGTCGGAGCAGATCTCCCGCACTACGTCGTGATCATCCTCGGGATGGCAAACCTCCTCGCCGATGCGACGTCCATGGGAACGGGATCGTTTCTGTCGCTACGCTCCGAGCGCGATCACTATCACCGACTGCGCAAAGAAGAACTGAAAGAGATAGAAGTAGATCCAGAGATAGAGCGCGCGGAGGTGAAAGAATTTTATGAACAGAAAGGTTTCCAAGGCGCAGACCTCGATCGAGTTGTCGCAGTCATCACCGCAAATAAAGATGTGTGGGCAGACACGATGATGACCGAGGAGCATGGACTGACGAAGGGCGCATCCGAAGAACCGGTCACCCACGGGCTCATCACGTTCGCATCATTCATCGTGTTCGGATCTATTCCTCTGCTCCCCTTCTTTTTTCTGACAACTCGCGAGGATCGTTTCCCCGTCGCGATGTTCGCGACTCTTTTCGCACTTGTGCTTCTCGGGCTCGCGCGCAGCCAAGTTACGAAGGAGCGACTGCTTCGTGGGCCCATCGAGATTGTGGCTGTGGGAGCACTTGGGGCTTTCGTCGCATACGGAATCGGAGTGCTTCTGAAGAGCACAGTTGGCGTGGTTTTATAGGACAAACCCAAAAAATCGTCGTAGAGTTTGGTAAGAATGACTGATGACGATCGTCAGGATCGGTTAATGGCACAGAAAGCCCTCGAAGAGGACTTCCTGGCGGCTTACGAGAATTACGCCGACGCCATCTTCCGGCATTGCGCGTACCGCCTAGGAGACCGCGAAATCGGCCGAGAACTGATGCAGGAGACCTTCATGAAGGTCTGGGAGTACCTGCGAACCGACCAAAAAACGATCGATAACATGCAAGCATTCCTCTACAGAACGGCCCATAACCTGATCATTGACCACGTACGACGCAAAAAGAAGAGAATCGTCGATTCTCTGGAATCTCTGCAGGAAACCGGCTTTGACCTGCCCGATGAGCACCCAGGGCCCTCCCGACGCTTCACGTACACTCAAATCATGGAAACGATCGAAATGGTGGAAGAGCCGTACAGAACTGCCCTGGTCATGCGTCATATAGATGGCCTGCCGCCCCGAGAGATAGCCGACTTACTGGATGTGTCTCCAAACGTCGCTTCTGTAAGGATCAATCGAGGTGTAAAGCAACTCCAAGCCCTGCTCGACCCTTCTCTTGAAACAGATGAAAATGAATGACCTTACCAACGCCTTCCTCATGGAAGCACGAGCTCTCGCCCTCACGCCCGATGAACACCGGGCCACAGAGCGAGCCCTTGTTGCAGCGATGAAGGGAAACACCCACGCGAAGATGACTCTCACGGAGTTTGCGGGCGCCGCGCGAGGACTCACACTCACCGATCTCGAGAAGGCCGACGTTTTCGCGCGAATCCACGAACATATCCAAGCTCATCCCCTCTCGAATGAAGGAAGATCGATCTCGTCGCTCCTCTACGGTTTCTTCTTTGACCGTCTGCCAGCCGCATCCGTACTCGCTGCGGTCATCGTTCTCACTGCGGGTGGAACATTCAGTTACGCCGCGGAGTCCGCGGTTCCCGGCGATATCCTCTACCCGATCAAGACGCATGTGAACGAGCCGATCATTGGAAGACTGAAACACCAAACAGAGTGGCAAGTGGAGAAAGTCGAACGACGTCTCTGGGAAGTGGAGCGCCTCGCTGAGCAGCACAGACTGCGCTCGGAAAACCGCGCCGCTCTCGAACTGCGGATCCAGGAACACTTGAGTGTTCTCGAGGATCGTCTGGGACTCGCGGAGCCCGATGACGAAGCCTCCATTCAAGCACACAGCAGATTGGAGTCGATGCTCGAGCGCCATGAGCAACTCCTCTCCGATATCACAGAGGCTGTGGAAGAAAAAACAGAGCAGAACATCCAGAGCGTCGAGGACATCTTGCAGTCGATCAAAAAGACACGACGCGAAGTTCTCGACCGCTACGAGGTCCACCAAGAACAACGCTCCCTCCGTGATAAGGTCCGTGATCGTGCCCAGGACAGACTAAAAGAGGACGATGGAATGACAGAAGAGGAAAGCCAGGAGCCGGTAATTGAGGAACGAGAAGAGAACACCGATGACCTACAAAGTGAAACTGATGATCTCCAGAGTGAGATAGAGGAGCAAGTGGAAGACATTCAGGAAGAAGTCGATCGTCAAATGGATGAGGTGATGGAGAACTTCCCCAATGATCAGCAAGACGAGTAAGGATACTCCGTGACACTCGTCATATATCTCGTGGCATCAGTTTATTTCTTTCCCCGTTGTACCATGAACACGTTTACGTCTCGTATCCTCTCCACTATCGCTGCCGGATCTCTGGCACTCAGTGCTACGCCTGCTTTTGCAGATAGCTTCTCCTCTATCTCTAGCTCGACTTCCATAAGTGCAAAGAGCTCTGTGCACTCCAATTTCTGGAAGCATGGAACAGGATCCACAGTGAACGCAGACATTCAGACGAAACTGGAAATGCACTGCGAGCGTTACACCGACTCCGACCAACACGAGCGCTGTCTGTCACGATTTCACAAAATTGCGACGCACTCGCGCCCTTTCGTTCGTCACCACATGTTTAGCGGTTCTGGTGCGCTGAACGAGGTGAAGGAGCAGATGAAGGAGATGAAAGAAAAAATGAAAGAACACCGAGAAGAAATGAAAGAGCAAATGAAGGAGCACAAAGATGAAATGAAAGACAAGATGAAGGCAATGAAAGAGCGCAATCACACCCTCCGCGATGCCATTCGCAACCTGATCAACGAAGCGCGCGAAGACCGCAAGGAGTGTCGCGAGAAGACCGCGCCCGAAGCGCGACGCACATGTCTGCAGGAAGTGAATGTGGCTTTTCGTACCAAACTGAAGGCCGCAATCGATGCCCACCATGCGGCAAACTAAGAGCGAAAAGCTCCTCCTATTCGTAACCCGCGGGCGACACCACAGGACATAAGAAGGGCCACCTTGGCCCTTCTTTCTTATGGGAAACCGGCACCTTTTCCTTGATCTTTCCCCTCTTCTTTCGCATCCTGGTGCGGCAAATCGATCACCATTGGGGAGTCGCCAAGTGGTAAGGCACCTGCCTCTGGAGCAGGCATTCGGGGGTTCGAATCCCTCCTCCCCAGCCAATACTCTACAATTTCTGGTTTCTCCGCTACAGCAAGCACTTTTTCGCGTTCGAATTTGGTATTTTCGGGTTCACCGGCGAGTGGAAATTCCATCAGTGATTTGTAGGGTTCTTTGTATTCTATAGCCAATTGTTGGTCCTTGATGCTGATGTTCGAACAGACGAGCAGGAGAAGCGCCTTCTTATCCTCAATGGAGGTATTGATGTTGAGGAATTTCGTTGCGAGTTGCTGCGTGAACTTGAAGAAGTTTTCGCAGTCATCGATCCAATTGAGCCCCTGCTGCAGTACGGTCTTGAGCTGTGTCTCCACCATCTCGAACTCATCCCTGATTGCTTTCTTTTGCTTTACGTATTCATCATCCGAAAGCAGCGATCCGTCCATGTTGCTCGGTGAGATTTTCATCTGGAGAAGGGCATCTAAACGCAGCTGGCATGCATTGAGCTGGCTTTGGAGCTTGCGGCGCAATGCATCGGTGAATTGCGACTCATACGCATGAACCTTCCTCAATTTCGAGAATGCAAAATCGAGATAGCATTGAGGTAGCCGAATGCCATAGAGGGCAGCGCTGAACGCCCCGCTGATGATGTCTTCGCGAGTCCATCGGATCTGTGAACAGTGACTACGATTGCGGTTGCAGTGGTAGTAGACGTGATGCCGCTGGCGCTCCGCAGTAACGGAGCCGCCGCATTCACCACAACGCAGGAAGCAACCACCGAACGTGTAGTTATGCTTCCTGTATCGTCCCTTCCCTCGCTGGCGGAGTGCAAACTGCACCGTCTCGAAGAGATCCTTTGTGATCAGCGCGTCATGCTGGATGCTCCTGTTTGGATCACGGGTCTTCTCCTGAATGGTGGCATTGTCATAGATCTGGCCGTGGTACTCGATGACGCCATAGTAGTAAGGATTGGTGAGGAGATTCTCGATTGCATGCTTGCTCAGCATTTTCCCAGTCTTGGGAGCTCTCAGTCCCATCCTGTAACTGAGCTTTCGTAACTGCGGCAGCCCCTGAGTGCCTCTGGCTGCTTCCTCGAAAAGCTCACGGACAATAGGACCGTCGATGGGGTCGATTTCCTCCCGCCGAAGCGTTCGATTAAGTTTCAGGAGCAGCATGTACTTCTCGGGATTGTCGCGCGCCTTCGTGATATGTCCGTCTCGATTGATATTGAGATACCCAGGCGGCACCATTCCCGGATACTCGCCCTTGAGGAGTTTTGATTCGATATCGCGTGTAACGAACTGGCTCGTATCATCTGAGCTCTTCTTCGCCATGGCGAAGTGGATCTGCATCATGAACTTATCGTCCCCATTGTTCGTGTATTCCTTCTCGGGTGTGACGATCTGATGAATGGCCTCCTCGTCCATCATGTAGATGATCCGTCCACCGTCGAAGCTGTTTCGCGCAAGGCGGGTGAGGTGATACGTCAGGATCCCCTCTGCCTCTCCCTTCTCCAGCCGCGCAAGCATCTCATTGAAAAACGGCCTTCCGGTTTTATAGGCCGTCTTCTTCTCCGTGTAGAGATGGACAATGGTCAGATGGCGGCTCTCGGCATATTCCTGCAGGAGTCGCTCCTGCGCATCGGTACTGAGGATCTGCCGATCCTCACGATCACTGCTTTTCCGGCAGTAGGCGAAGACCTTTTTCATAGTATGGAAGGGAAAGATGTGGAATGCACAGAATGAGCGACACTGCCATTAATGGATGAGAAAGACAGGAAGTAAATACACCAGCGTCCGAGAATTTCCGATTGCAAGCAAAACTCATGTTCGAATAGCGAGCCGACTCCCTCAAAAAGGAAGATTGGAAGAAATACCGCCGCTATCGCCACTATCGTCTTTTTTGGCTTCCGTCTGCGCTTCTATTGATGGCGGTTCTCGTGGCAGTGTGGGCTCGTGGTCGCTCTTGCTGCCACTCCCAAATACATCCTCAATGAGAGCGTCGGTAATGGGGACATTTCTTCCTGCCTTTTCTATCCTGATAGTTCTGCGTCCGCCGCTTCCTTTCGCGGTCTCAATTTGGATTCCTACTTCTGCGAGATTCGTCTTCGCCTCATTCAGACGACGCGTGAGAGCCTGTGGTGCCTTTGGCCACGCTTTCGCGTTGATGCTGATTTTCTGCTCCGTCGCAATCCTCTCTATGCGCTCGAGAAGCTGTGTCGCACTACCCTGCCATTCGGGACTCTCATCCATCAGGAGCGTGATGACCGTCGCCACTGGATTCTCGTGAATTGCCTCCTCATGCTGCTCGTTAATGTTCGCGTTGTAGGCATCGAGGAACTCCTGCTGGGTATAGCCAATGGCATCCGCTATTGCACATCCCCAGAGTGTGAAATCTGCCATGCGCGGAACTTCACGGAGCTGGATTCCCGGTCGCAGATCCATCGCTTTGCTGAGTGCCTTCATAATGCCACCAAGAATGTTGGGGAGAGCCTGATCAAACTCCTCCCAGAAAGCCTGCTCAGCTTTTCTTTCCTGTTTCGGAATGCGCTCAAGTTTGAAGAGGATAGAACGGTCGAGGAGGTCAGGCCTTGAGGCCGCAATATTGATGCCGTTGAGGGCGATGACCCTCTGGAAGTTGTAGATCACATCTTCGTCATCGGTATAGAGCTCACGTTTCGACGTCCCATCGCCGGTGACCGCACGGCAGAGGGCATCGGATGCCCACTCTGGAAGACCAGAGAGATTATCAAAGAAGGCACAGTGGTGATGCGAGAGGAGCTGCGAGAGATCCTGATTCGAGTTTGGTAACGACAGGGATTTGATCTGCGAAGGATCGATGATGCGACGCAGCATCTTCGAGAGGGTCGTTTTCGCGGCTCCCTGATCGCCGTAGAGAATAAAAACGGGATGTGGAAAGTCAGGGATGAACGAGGCGATAGTGGCTACGAGTAGAAGGACTTCCTGTTCTTTCTTCACGAGTCGTGTGAATTTCAGCAAATCGCGGACGTCACCACCTTTCACAGGATAGACCTGCGCTGCCTGATGCGAGAAGCGGTGAAAGAGGATGGGAGGTGCGGAAACCATGTCCCACCCCTTATCGTCGATGCGCACTGCTTCCCACTTCTCATTCGAGAGATCGTACCAAAGAGCGCCATCGTGCTTTGCAATACGGTTATGCAGGGTGAATTGCTCTCCATCCTGTGATGCTATGCCCTCGAGTGCTGAGAGTGCTGAGGAGATGCCCGTAGGATTGAGAGTCTTATTTTCCTTCACTAGGAAGAGATTGCACATCCACCGCTTGAAATGTTTGCTCCTGATACGACAGATTTCACGGTGACCTTTGATCGGCAGGCATGCGAAAGGCTCGCCGAACTCATCGTGAAAGAACTCTGTCTCAGTTTCACGCACGTAATCCACTAGCCGATCTCCCTGCGATCTGCGCTTGCTGTCATCTTCCGCTTCTTCCTCATTCACTTTTGCTCTATTTTTCTCCTCACTCTTGGCAATACTCTCAAATATATCTCTCAATTCTTTCTCTGGTAGTGGCGGTGTATTCCTCGCGTTCCACTCCTTCAAGCCGCCCCAACCACTCACTTCCCAGAGCCCTTTATCCAAACGATGGAGCAAGCGCCCCGCTATGGATGCCGCTGTTTCGTTACGCTCACCCTGCCCAACTCCTTCAAGTCCTTTCTCCCATTTCTTCTCAGTGTCAGCCTCTCCGGTGTTCTTTGCATGCTGCGCCAGCTTTGCTCCCGATTGCTCGATGAGGCTAAGATCGACTTTCTTGTCGGGACGATGCAGCAAAATCTCAACGTGCGTGTGTTTGCCGTTTTTGTTGTTCCAGCTTCCTGGCAAACGGCAAAGACGAGCTGCATTGATACATCCCTTATCCGCTTCCATGCCGGTATGTTTCTCGAAGGAGCTGATGAGGTGCTTCATCCCCTCACGCCAGTGCTCGTAAGACGTGAGCGGAACAGGATCGCCGAAATAATGAATGTGGATGCCGTTGCCCGAGAAGCAGATGTAGCGCCAGTTGTTGAGGTAGGAATGCTTGGCTAATACCCCCTCCAGTGAATGGCCAACCTCTTTGATCTCCGTATCCGTGATTTCGGGATTCTGTGTGCGGAGATCGAGATCGATGAAGAAGTGATTCTTCTGCTTCACATTCTCATCACTTGCTCTTTGCAAATTGGTCTTCGGATCAACACCGCCAAGGAAGTACAGATCTCTGTATGCATTTCTCTGCACCAAGTGCCAATAGTTCCGATGATGATCGAGAATGATGATGACGTTCATAGCTAATCCCGCCTGTACGATGCAATTTGGAATCTGCAGGTCGGAGACGAAGGCCATGTGTGGATCTGGTGTCGTAGGATTCATATTCATGATGGAAGATTTCAGAAAAGGATCATCGGGGAGCAGAGAATGGACGGTCGGGCTTCACTACGAGCGCGACGAGCCTGATGAGATTCGTTGCCTGAATGCGCGCCTCGTCATCCGTGATGTCCTTACCCGTTTCCTGCTTCACGAGCGCTTTGAATTCGCCGACGTCTTGGGGTGTCAGCTCGATCATGATTCTCGGTGGGAATACAGCAGGCTCTTGAGGTGTTTGAGTGATGCAAAAAGAGATGATGGAACGATAGCCACCGGCTGGTTGCTCCAGTAGGAATCGAGAAAAGTCTCCAGACCTTCTTTGCGCTGAATGATGAAACGGACCCGTCCGTTTTCTCGCTCTACACCTTCCAGCTTTGCTCCATTAGCCAGAAGAAAAGAGCAGAGATAGATATCGAAGGATTCTAAGCGCGTCTGAGTGTTCATCCTCATTGTCGGGATGTGGGCGCGGACCCACGGCTAAAACCGCTGAGCCGCAGCGTATGGGTCCAACACTACGAATCTCGTATAGATCTACGTGGATCTACTCGCCACCTCTTTGTGCTTCTTCACAATGTGTGCCGAACCACTGCGCACTCGAACAAAGTTGCGCAGACCAAACTCTCTTTCAATTTCTTCATTAATGGCAAGTTGGGCAGTGCGTAGTACACCTTTGCCACACGGGATGCCGATATCCAGCAAATTTCTTTGAAAAAGGGCTTCTGTGACACCCATTCCATCTTTTTTCTCTTGATACATTCTCACAAGCCACGTCAAAAGTACGCGCCGTTTCTCCGCATCGTCTTCTGCAGGAATCTTCGCTGGTGTGAGCGTACCGATCTTCAGCATGCCATCGTGGTAAGAGATAGGTTGATCTCCGGTCCATTCCATGAGCACTCTTTGTGTTATTCGTGCAGTATGCGGCTTTGAGTCGGCAACAGATCGCTCTTGTGCTTCAGACGCATCCAACATGGAGAGAAGATCCTGGCAGATGCAAATGGCGGCACTGCGAAGTTCAATGAAATCCTTCGGACTCTCGTTCTCAAGCAACTTTTCGGGGTCGCGCGTACTGACATAGAAATGCTCAAAATCCGTAATATGCAGGCGCTTGAAGGGATCAGCCAGCATCTGCTTCAGCTTGTTATAGGAAATCCGCAAATTTTTCAGGTTCTGTCGTACTACTCCCTCATCAGCTGCACCCACCTCGGTTGCGTATTGTATCCATGCAATGGCCTTCAGGTATTGCCCGAGGACTGCACGCCATGGACACAGAACGGAATCACTGAAGCCCTTCACTGTTTTCCCGCCGAGATATAGCCACGGATCCTTCTGAACGAGGAGGGCATGCATTTCCGCTGCATTCACAATTCTGATAGTGCTTGGATGAAAGAGTGTCGGTCTCCCCTCCTTGGGAAATTTCGAGGGATCTATCGACCGATGGATGTCTTTCATCGCCGCATGGATGGTCTTGATCAGCACAAGGTACTGCTCGTCTTTCGCGAGACGCTCATAGTAATGGACTCTCGCGTCATACGCTGTCTTCAGGGGACCTTGCTCCTTGAGCAACGGCAGTAACTCCAGCAGCACGACGGTTGCAAAGTCTCTGGGCAGGATCGTGGCTTTGATCCGTGCATGGATTTCCTGCAATGTAATCTTCATATGCATAAAGGGTCCTATTCTAGCGAATAGACCCTCTTTGTGGAATATATCAATCACCGTGCCACATTTGTGCTAGATCTTGCCGGTTTTCTTCAGTCTTACACGCGGATCGATCTTCGCCTGAAGGAGCCTTTTACGCTTGAAAGCAGTGACATCGCTTTGGAAGAAAATCATGCCTGCCGACGTTCTTTGATATTTCAGTTTGCCTAGCCGCACGAGGCGGTCGACGTACTGGCGGGACACACCGAGGTATTCGGCGACATCTAGGACACCCATGAGCTTCACTTGGTGGGACATTGGGCAATTATAGCAAATAACACTTGCAATTGTACCGCACTTATTGTCATAACGACAACTATATAGAGTTGTCACTACGGAAACTATAGTTTAACATGCGGGCATGCAGCAATTGGCTCTCTCATCAACGGCCTTATCGATACACGAACCATCTGTTTCTCACGTACTCTCCTTCATCAAAAATCAATCCTGCTTCAACACGAAACACAATTACCGGATGGAGATTGCTCTCTTCTATCGCAGCCTCGGGAAGAGAGCTGCTGACGTGTCATTGCATGATCTCCTGAATTACAAGGATTTGCTCGAGGAGAGAGGATTGAAACTCATCACGATAGCGAAGAAGCTAACGGTGCTCCGTCGGCTCTTCACGTTTCTCTATCAACAGGGAGTGATCCCAACGAATCCCTCGGCCGGTCTCAAGTTGCCAAAGACGAGCAACGAAACCACACGGGAGATTTTGAGCCTTGCTGAGTGCAATAGGCTTCTCACTTCTATCGAGACAAAAACGATCCGAGGAAAGCGGGATAAAGCGATCATTGCACTTCTCCTGATCAACGGCCTTCGTGTCTGTGAGATTGCACGGGCGAACGTCGGTGATCTCGTACGGACGGAGGGCTGCTGGGTGCTGAGGGTGCGTGGAAAAGGTGGGAAGAACATCGACACCCGCATCCGCGACGATGTACGTGCAGTTATTCAGGCATACCTCAAAACACGCGGCAAAGTGCAGGAAAGAGACTCCTTGTTTGTCGGGACGACGCACCGTGCCAAAGACCGCATTGCACGACGCAATGTGCAGCACATGGTGAAGGTTCGGCTGAAGAACCTCGGCATCGATCACCCCCACGTCAGCACCCACTCGCTTCGTCATTCTTCAATCACTCACTTGATCAATAGCGGTGCGAGTTTGATCGCAGCGCAGGACTTCGCGCGGCATGTGAACCCCGCCACAACGCAGCGCTACTTCCACAATCTGGAACGCCTCAAGAACCACGCCGTCATGATGCAGCCAATTCGGGTGTAATGAGGTTCATTGCGCAGTAGTGCTCTTCTGTGCAATGGGCATTTCCCAGATTCAAATAAATCTCTATACTAAGGTCAAATGAGTATGAAAATCATCCTAGCCGCTGGCTACCTCACAACCACATTCCTCAGCAGCTTCTGTCCGCTGCAGATGGCTGCAGCGATGCCGATGTCCCACGAGTCGATGCAGCATGAGGAGAAGCATGAGGAGATGGATATGACGCCGATGACGCCACCGATGAGCCCGGTCGCTCTGATGTCCGTCGCGCCGGTCAGTCACAGTTCGCACACAATGCCCATGCTTCCATCGGGCAACTGTACGATGGGGCACTGCATTTCGATGGATCACTCCGGCTCAGAGAGTGTTTTAGTAAGCACATCGCCAATCAAGCTAACAGGTATTGCAGTACTTCCTTTCTATCCTGTTGTTTTTTCAGTGCCTATTGATGCATTGCCTGCACCGCCTCCTAATACGCGCAATTCTCCCCTCGCACAAACCGTATCCACTATCGTCCTGAGAGTCTGAACCAGAGGTGACAATTTATGAGACCCGACCGTGAGCGTCGATCTCTCTTTGTACCTCTTTTTCTTTACTCTCAGTATGGCGAACGAATCAAATCAACGGTGCGCGGAAATCCGCATAGGAGGCATGACCTGCGCGAGTTGCGAACTCCTGCTCGAGCGAAAGCTTAAGAATGTGCCGGGTATCGTGCAGGTCGATATCAGTCATCGCACAGGCAAAGCGAAGATTATTGCTGATGCGGACGCTCTTCCCGATGCAAAGCAGATCGAGTCGGTGATCCGCGATGCGGGTTACCATCTTATCGATGAATCTGCGCCACAAACTCTAAACGACAATCATGAGAAAGCTGCCCTCAAGGTCGCCATCGACGGCATGACCTCTGCTCAGGACGAGCGTCTGCTGCGGCAGAAGCTCAAGCTCGTCTCCGGCGTCCATAATGCTTCGGTCCACTACAGCCGTGGCACTGCTAATGTCTACTACAAAGGCAAGGTGCCGTCATGGAACGACCTCAAGGAAGCAGTGGAGAGCGTTGGCTATCAGTTGCGGCGTCCCGATGAGGCACCTTCCGCAATCGAGCCACCACACCGCAAGTGGATGGAAATCGGGGGAGCGCTCCTCATCATCTTCGCGCTCTACAAAATTCTCCAGGTCTTCGATCTGGTGTCACTGGCACCCTCCACGTCGGGAGCCCTCTCCATCGGCGGCATATTCGTTATCGGCCTTGTCGCAGGGACAAGCAGCTGTCTTGCCGTGACAGGCGGCCTCCTTCTTGCCCTTGCCGCGAAGC
>JAGVCI010000116.1 GCA_020059985.1 Candidatus Peribacterales bacterium
CAATCTGAAGTCGCTCCTCACCGCGAAGTGGGGGAAAGAGGAATACCGGATCGAGCCGAAATTCCGCGAGAAGGAGACGCTCTCTCTCCTCGAGCAGGGATTGGAGGATGTCTCATTCTCACGTCCGGTGAAGAGCCTCGCGTGGGGTGTGCCCGTACCTGATGACGAGGGACAGACGATGTACGTGTGGTGCGACGCGCTCACCAATTATATTTCCGGGCTCGGGTACTTCACCGATCATGAGGAGAAGGAGTGGTGGGACAAAGCTGAGGTGACTCACGTCATCGGGAAAGATATCGCGCGATTTCATGCCCTCATCTGGCCGTCGATGCTGCGCGCGGCCAAAGTGCGAATTCCCGATCGGCTCCTCATTCACGGGTTCCTCACCAGCGAAGGAGAGAAGATGAGTAAGTCCCTCGGGAACGTGGTGAAGCCAGAAGAGGTTCTCGAGCACTTCGGTGGCAATCCAGATCCTCTGCGGTTCTATCTCTGTCACGAAGTGCCTGTCGGCAATGACGGTGACTTCAGTTGGAAGCGACTCGATGAGATCTACGACGCGAAGCTCCGCAATCAATTGGGAAATCTCCTCAACCGCGTACTCGTGATGCTCAATAAAGAGGGGGGTGCACTCGCAATGAAGAAACCTCTGAAGATGAGTGATGGATTTTGGAAGAAATACGACGTGCCATTCCAGAGTCACACCCTCGATGCGATTCACGTGGCTATGGAATTGGTGACACTCGGAAACGGTCGCTTCAATGAGATACAACCATGGACGCTCGCGGGCGAAGAGCGCATCGACATCCTCTCCAATTTTGCGGAACTCCTCCGTCATATCGCGCTCATGCTTCTGCCGTTCATTCCGAATGCCGCTCAGCGGATCAGTGCACAGCTCAACGTGCCGTACGCGGACACCATGCTCGAGAAGGATTTCGTAATCACCAAAGAGATGAAAGAGTGGGGGAGCCAGAAAGAATGGAAGACCGTGGGGACACCGGAGATCCTCTTTGCACCGCTCGAATAATTGGAAACGGCTCGCGCGTAGAAAACGCGCTCTCGTTTTATAAAACAAAAGAAACGAGAGCAGGTTTTATACCTGCGGGCGAGCCAGTATTGGTGATCAGATGTCGTCTGAAAAGTGATCCAATATCTTGAAAGGGAGCGCTCTTTTGTTAAGCTCCTGAACAGCTCTCGACCCATATCAGAACATTGCGCGTCAAGAATCCGGCGAAGGGAGCATGATTATTTCTTTCCATTCTTTGTATGTTTGATCCTATGTCCGAACTCACAGGAAGCCCGTCGAGTGATGAAGGTTCTATGAGTGCAGCGGCTCCTGCCCGACGTGGCGGAGGCGCGAGCGGCGGCCGCTTCGCCGACGAAGTGCACTCCATCACGATCCATGCGCGCCAGCGCACGTTCTACATCGACCTGAAACAGTCGGGGAACGGCAAGTTCTTCAAGATCAGCGAGAAGTCTCGCGGCGGCCAGAAGACGACCATCATGTTCGATGCGGAGGACCTCGATAAGTTTGTCGAGGCGCTCCAGGAGATGAAGGCGCACGTCTAAGCGAAACGATTTCGAGGAATTCGAAGATATCGAGGATAACGACGATCCTCGAATTCTTCGAAATCGTCGATTCCCTCGAAATCCTTTTACCTTCTTCCTCTCTTCCACTCAGCGGCAGTCATCGGCTTCTTTCCCGGTTCTTGCACAGTGACGAGGAAGAGTGTGGATCCTTTACACTCTACAGGGAGAGCTCCAGCTGTCTCCACGAGAGAGGTTTCGAGAATTTTCAGATCAGTGCTCTCGATATTCATGGTGACGCCTGGCCAGGGAACGAGCGCACGGACATGACGATCGATCTCTTCTGCGGTCATTGACGTGGGATTCACTATTCCCGTCTCGCGCTTCAGCTTGTGACAGATCGTGACATCTTTCTCATTCTGATCCTTCGGGTGGAGTGGGTGCTTCAGTGTATGTACGAGAAGGTCTGCGCCCATCGTGGCCAATCGATCATGCAGCGTCTGCACTGTTTCCCGATCACGGATCTCCGTTTTCTCCTGCGCCAAGATCGGTCCGCTATCGAGCTTCTCTGCCATCTGCTGCACCGTGACGCCAGTCACGGAGTCTCCCTTCAAAATTGCGTGATGGATGGGAGACGCGCCGCGCCAGCGAGGAAGGAGAGATGCGTGCAGGTTCACCGGTGCGATCTTTGGGAGCTCCAGGAGAGAACGCGAGAAGATCTGACCGTACGCGACAACGATCAAAAAATCCGGTCGAGACGATGAGAGTTTCTGTACCTCGGCATTGATATCCTCCGGTTGCAGCATCGTGATCCCGTGCTTCTCCGCTGCGATCTTCACGGCAGGGGAACGCAACTCCTGCTTCCGTCCGACGGGCTTATCGGGCTGCGTGATGACGAGATCGACAGAAAACGCACTGTCCGCAATGAGCGCCTCTAAAGAGGGAACTGCGAAGTCTGGCGTGCCGCAGAAGATAATGGAAATGGGACCAGGCATTGGGAGAATTGTATCAGTATAAGTTGAGGAAACAGAAGAAGCAGAAGAGTCAGAAGATTATAGTTCTCTGATATGCTTCTTCTGTATCCTCTTTTTCCTTTGTTTCTTCTGAGTCGTTATGTCCAAGCGTTCGAACATGTTGGCTTCCGTCGTCCGCGCCCTCGTGGCGCCGGTGCTGCCGGAGTGTCCGCCCGAGTGCGGGATGGTGAGCATCACCGAGGTGGAAGTCTCGGATGATTGTCTGTACGCGACAGTTTTTTTGAGCGCACTCAAAGAACCGGAGAAGGCGATCGCGTTTTTTGAGCATCATCGACGACATCTTCAGAGAAAAATGAGCACTGTGGAACGCAAACAACTGCCGATCTTGCGGTTCCGTATCGATCCGCGCACCGAGAGAGGATCGCGCATCGAAAAACTTCTCTCTTAAAGTCGTCTCGCGTGCACGTTTTGCACACTCACATATTCAAATCGATACACCACGTAGTTCTCTGATCCCGTGCAATCTCATTGCTTTGCTGCACTCGTCGCGCGTACGTAGAATTTATCCCTTATACGTATGACAGTGACGAAAGCTGATACCGCGCGAGTCGACAGTCTCATCCGAGACGCCGGTCGCGTCGTCTGCGTCTGTCACCGTGGTCCCGATGGAGACGCAGTGGGTTCGCTCCTCGGACTGGGGCTTCTTCTGCGCAATACATTTCCAGAGAAAACGATCGTGCTCCTGTGTACGGATCCTATCCCCACGCCGTTTCACTTCTTGCCGTCCTCTGCGGGGATCGTCGAGGAATACGACTTCCAGCAGGGAGATATGCTCATCTTTGTGGATACCGCGGAGCCGAAACTGACTGGGCTCCTCGATGAGCATCCAGAGATCTTCACGAAGGCATTTCGTTCTATCGTGATCGATCATCACCCAACAAACAGTCTCTACGCGACGCACAACGTGATCGATTCCGAGGCGTCGTCGACGTGCGAGATCATCGTGACGATCGCCGATCAACTGGGATGGAACATCGACCCCGATATCGCCACGTGTTTACTTACGGGCGTGTATACAGATACGGGTGGACTCCTGCACAGTAACACCTCATCGGAGGTGTACCGCACGGTTGCCCGGCTTCTGCGCAGTGGTGCGCGTCAGCAGGATATGGTGCGCGCGATCTTCCGTACGGCGAAACTTTCGACATTGAAGCTCTGGGGTCGCGTGCTTGAGAAGATCTCGGTGACGCCCGAGGGCGGAGCGGTGAGCGCGGTCACCGAGGGCGACTTCCGTGCGTCTGGCGCTGATTACACCGAACTCACCGGGGCGATCGATTACGTGAATGCGGTCCCGGGCATGCGCTTCTCCATGATCCTCTCGGAGCGTGGGGGAACGGTGAAAGGGTCACTCAGGACACTCCGTGATGACGTCGACGTCTCTGCGATGGCAGGGCGCTTCTCGGGCGGTGGGCACAAGAAAGCAGCGGGCTTCTCCATCCCGGGGAAACTCCAGCCCGAGGTGCGCTGGAAAGTCGTGGAAGAACAGAACGAAGAGTTGGACGTGAGTGGGGCGTAAGTTACGCCTTTGGTTCATCCTTCTTCTCGTCTGGCTTCTTCGGTGTTGCCTGTTCGAGCGTCGCGTTTTTGAGTGCCTGGTCCGTTGGAGGCGTGTAGGTCGGCTTCGGGGTCTCTGGCTTCTCTTCGATCTTCGGCGATGCTTCCATTTTTGGATCCTCAGATTTTGCTTCGGCCTTCGGAGCCACCTCCATTTTTGGAGTTTCAGGTTTCTTCACCTCTTCCTTTGGAGTCACGGGAGCTGTCTCTTTGGACTTGTCCGTCATGGCTGCCTGGTGTTTGCGCTTCGCAATGTCCTCCGGCTTCGTCGTGATGATGTGGTCCTCCTGCGGACTCGCGACGACTTGGATAGCGACGTGGCGGTTCCCGGCGAAGAAGAGACCCTGCCCGACTTTGGAGTTGAGGAGCAGATACTTCTCTCCGTCGGTGAGGTAGAAAATCTTTTGAAGATTGTCGACAGCGGTCGGTGACTGTTTGAGAAGTACTTGGAGAGAGGCGTTCGTAATGATCGGTTTGCCGTACGGGGAGTTGATGAAGTCCTCTACGTCTTGTGTGATCGTTGTGACGCCCAGGTAGTACTTACGCGCACGCTTGATGAGTCCGTAGAGGAAGCGCGCGGAGTCCTCGTGTTGGACCAAGTTCCATGCTTCGTCGATGACGAGCATACGCTTCTTAAACTCTGCGCGGATGCGGTTCCAGATCAGGTTGATCACGATGTACATCGCGATCGGGCGCATCTGATCTTCGAGGTCGCGGATCTGGAAGACGACCATCTGGTTATTCAGTTCCACGTTCGTGTGTCGGTCGAAGAGTCCGGCGAAGCTTCCCGATGTGTACTTCGAGAGCGTGCGCGCCATGTTCTCTCCGCCTTCAGTGGTCTCGAGCACGTCCACGAGATCGTGGAGTGTCGGCGGCTCCTTCTCGGCCGGGTTCACGGTCTCGAGGGTGATGCCTTTGAGTGCGTAGGTATCGAGGATCGCCTTGTCGAGGATTCCATCTTCGGACGGCGTGAGCGTTCCGAGCATCAGCTTGAAGAGTCCGTGGAGGTTGATGACCGCTGCACGCAGCACTTCGCCGATTTCCGCTTCCTCTCCGCGGACCGCTTTCGGCAGGTCGAACGGGTTGATACGGAACGAGCTCTGGAGCGAGATCGGGATGTAGGTTCCACCGACCGTGTCGCAGAGTTCGCGGTATTCGTTTTCTGGGTCGACCACGTAGACGTCGGTTCCAAACATCAGTGAGCGGAGGATCTCCAGTTTCACGGTGTACGATTTGCCTGCTCCGGATGTCGCGAAGACGTTCGCGTTGGCATTCGGAAGATCGAAGCGGTCGAAGATGACGAGTGAGTCGTTGTGGCGGTTAATTCCGTACAAGATTCCATGGTCATCCGTGAGGTCCGAGCTCGAGAACGGGAAGCACGCGGAGAGGGGAGACGTGTTCATGTTTCGGTTGATCTCCAGTTCGTCGAGACCGAACGGCATTGTGGAGATCCATCCGTGTTCCATCTGCATGAACGCAGGCTTCGTGAGCACCAGTTTCCCACCGAGCATCGCTTCGACGTCGGTTTCCAATTTCTTCAGTTTCTCTTCATCATCACTGTAGATCGTCACGTAGAGACCCAACTGGAAGAGTTTCTCGCGTCCACGAGCGAGGAGGTCGCGGAGTTCCTCAGCGTCCTGGAGAGCAGCCTCGAGCGCCGGGTCGCGGACGATGCCACGTTGCTCGAGCATGCGAACGGACGAACGCATCTCCGTCACTTTCTTCTTGAGCATCTTCATGATCGCTCGGTTCGATGCAGGGTAGATGAACTGCGAGATGTTCATGTGTGCGTCAAAGTTGATGAGCTCCGAGAGCCAGTTCGGGTAGATGTAGTTCGGCCAGTTCATGGCGTAGAGCGTCCGTGCGTGAAGGTCGTTCAAGAGCAGTTCCGTCGGTTTCACCTCCATACCAGCCGGCGAGATCAAGTCGAGCGTTTTCTGGAGCCCCTCTTCGTACGAGTGGATCGCCGTTCGCTCTTCCTCGGACAGCGCGCGGTTCTCGATAGACTTACTTTTTTCGAGTGTCCGTTCGAAGCGCACGTTGAGGCCGAGGAGCTCGTCGATGGCTGCGAGGAGCACCCGCGCCAGTTTCACTTGGTCAGTACCCGCAGCCGCTGAATTTGGTGTAAGAGATGATGCCATGAAATCCTTTTATTCTAGCAGAAAAACCCGATTCGGACAACGCAGGAATTGGCCTAAAAGATGGTCAATTTGGGTCTATTTCGGATTTCGACGAAATCGAAGAAATCGAAGAATTCGAGGACCCTCGTTATCGTTGAAATCGTCGATTCCCTCGAAGTCCTTACATTAGTCATCAATGACCAAATTCAGCTCTTCAATTCCCGGAACATCGATCACTTGGAGACCTGCGAGGATCACTTCGCGATTCTGCGTGACTGCGGCGAGACGCTCGGTACTCACTTCGATCAGGTCGCGGAAAATACGCTGCACGTCCTGTGTCTGACTTTCGATGGTTTCGATTTCGGCGAGTTTCGCTTCCTCTTTTGTGAGTGCATCTTGCCTCTCACCTGCGCTCGCGTACTGATTGCTCCGGAGTGCGTCGCGAATTTCACGCTCGATGTCGCGGACGACGCTGCGTTGTTCACGACGTTGATCGGAAATGTCTTCCAAGCGCGATTCAAGTTCCTCGAACTTCTGTTGGCTTCTTTCTGTTATTGTCGTCAGCGACGAAATATACGTATCGAGCGCTTTTGGACGATCGAGTGATCGATTGAGCATGTCGGCGATATTCACTTGTAACACCGTTCCAAATTCTTGGAGGAGAGCAAACGTCTCATCGGATTGGATATTATCCGTCTTCTCGAGGAGAAGTTCTATATCAATCCCCGAAAGCGCACTTCGCACTGCAGAGAGGGGACCCTGTGCGAGATAGAGACTCACGAAACTTCCGAGCATGGCCGCGGGGCGGGGGAGTAGATCGATCGCTACGAGGTTTGACACTTGGATACTCGAAAAGATACTCCCGATTGCACCCTCCGGTGCGATCCCGAGAGAGTCATTTTCCTCCGGTTCTGTCGCAGTGCAGGCACTGAGAATCAGAAGAGTACCGAGAAGCAGGGAAGGAATCGTTTTCGATGTGTATTTCACCCTTCTATTTTACATTAAAACGCCCAAAACGGCAATCCTTGAGGGATGCAGAGGACGCCCAAAGCGGCCTAATTCCGGATGGATCCAGGTATGCATATTTTAGAGGGTAAAAACCGCATACATTTTGTGTTCAAAACATGAGGATAATTTTTGAGCAAGATCAAATTATTGTTTCACATAGCACCTCCTTATTTTAGTGGTACCTTTGCGCCAATATCTGAGTAGTAGATTTGTTCATGCACCAGAAATTAACAGATGCGGCGCGACAGGTTCTCGAAGAGGAATTTCACTCCTCTCCGGGGGAGATTTCATGGAGGAGGCCCCAAGATCCGACCCATGGAGACTCCACAACGGTGGTTGCGCTTCAACTAGCCAAAACCCTCAAGAAAAACCCCCTCGAAATCGCAGAGAAGATTGCGGCAAAAATGCGGACACTTTCGGACGTGGAGAAAGCGGAGGTGGCGGGGCCCGGATATGTGAACATTTGGTTCCACCCACAGGTGCTCCTTAAAGAGCTTGCGCGTACTCGGACAGCCGCGACCGCGAAAGTGAGTCGCAAAGGACCACCAGTGATCATGGAGTATTCCCAACCGAATATCGCCAAACCCCTCGGTATCCACCACATCCTCTCGACGGTGGTCGGACAGGTGCTCACCAACATGCACCGACACCAGGGCGATAACGTTCTCGCATGGAACTACCTCGGGGACTGGGGAACACAATTTGGGAAACTCGCGGTCGCCTACAAGAAATGGGGCGGCACCAAGCCTGCGTCATCACTTTCTCTTGATGAACTCCTCGCACTCTACGTGCGATTCCACGAGGAGGCGGAGAAAAACGAAGCACTGGAAGACGAGGCACGTGCGACATTCCGAAAATTGGAGCAGGGAGACCAAGAACTCCGTGCGTTCTGGTCCGCTGTCGTCGAGATCACGAAGAAATCACTCAATGTAGTCTACGAGAGACTGCATGTGTCGTTCGATCTCGACCTCGGGGAGAGCTTCTACGAGGACAAAATGGAAACTGTACTAGAGGAGGGCAAGAAAAAAGGAGTATTCAAAGAGGGAGAGAAGGGTTCGTGGATCGTCGAGTTCCCGGAAGAGAGCAACATGCCGCCGTACCTCGTGCAGAAGGGAGATGGAGCAACGCTCTACTCCACGCGTGACCTCGCGCAGATGCGTTACCGTATCGATACGTACCATCCGCAGGCGATTTACATAGTGACGGACATAGCGCAGAAACTGCATTTCGAGCAGTTAGAGGCGACCTGCAAGCAATTGGGATGGGAACTTCCGACGTTCGAGAACATTCTCTTCGGCCGCATGCGTTTTGCGGATCAGAAGATGAGCACACGCAAAGGAAACATCCTGAAGTTGGAAGAAGTGCTCGACGAAGCAGTCCGCCGTGCGGACAAAATGATCGAGGAACACGGCGATGCCATCCAAACCGATGATCGTCCTGCGCTCGCCGAGATGATCGGCACGGGAGCGCTCGTCTACGGGATCGTGAGTCAGAACCGCAAGATGGATATTGTCTTCGACTGGGACCGGATGCTCTCACTCGACGGCAACAGCGCACCGTATTTGCAGTACACGCATGCGCGCGCGAAGTCTGTGCTCCGCAAGGCGGAATTTAACGAAGACGACGACAGCGAGACGCCGAGTATCGATACGCTCACAGAGAAGGAGCGACTCCTCCTCAACACACTTCTTCAGTTCGAAGGAGTGGTGAAGGACGCATGCAGCGAACACATGCCGCACATCCTTGCGCAGTATCTGTTTGAACTTTGTCAGTGCTACAACGCGTTCTATAACAGCGAACCTATCCTGAAGGCGGAAGGCGAGAAACGCCTACTCCGGCTCAGACTTACTTCCCAAACGGCTTCCGTCCTTCGCGTCGGGGCCGAACTTCTCACGATCCGTGTTCCGGATCGCATGTAACCCGTTTTGTTATGACTTCCCGACGTTCCTACCGCCGACGACGCAACTCTGCGCTCACCTCCACTCGACCGCTTGTTGCGTTCCTCCTCATTGCATCATTCGGAATCCTCTTTGTTGGATGTACGCCAGCGAGCAGCGATCAGACGCAGCCGGAGGAATTCACCTTTACGGCCGACGATGTCGCGCGCTTTAAAGAACTCACGGAGAAAGTCGATAACGATATGGCGGGAATCGCACAACAACTCACCGGGGGGATGCGTTTGGAGACGAATGAGACGGAGGATGCCGCGATGCCAGTGCTCGATCTCTCCATGGTGCAGACGTACTCGTCTATTCGTGGAGGAGTCGCCGCTGCGGGGGACAATGTCTATGTCGTCACGAATGACTTCCTGAATGTCCGCGACGGTCCGGCGGTCACGGCAGGGTCCGTGGAGCGCCTCGAACATGGTGACGGCTTTGAAGTCGTCGATTTTGTGGACGCTGCCTGGGCGAAGGTGAAGCTCCCGGGTGAGCGCGAGGGGTACGTGGCTCAACGCTACATCGCGAAGGTGACATCGGAGGAGAAACTCCCCGCGGAGCGCGAGAAATTTAAGGGAAAGTACTTCGTCGACTTCGGATTCTTGAACGTTCGCAAAACTCCGGACAGTGCAGCCGAGAAAATCGGGGAGCTGCCGGGACAGGCGATCGTCACGCTCCTCAGCAACGACGAGGTCTGGGCACGGATTCCATTCCAGGGTGGAGAAGGCTACGTCGCGATGCAATACCTCTCACCGTTCCTGCCGAATTTCCTGGTCCGTCAGGACAAGTTTGAGCTCCCGATCCTTCACTATCGACTCGTGCAGGACGGCATGCTCGATGCTCTCGCTCGACACATCGATGCGGTACGCCAGGCAGGGTACACCTTCATGACCTTGAGTGAATTCCGCGATGTGCTCGTAGAGCAACAAGAGCGCGATGTGCGACTACCGCCGAAGAAAGTGATCCTCGCGATCTCCGATGTCAC
>JAGVCI010000085.1 GCA_020059985.1 Candidatus Peribacterales bacterium
CCGCGCGTGACGAGCACATCGAGGAGCGTGCGCTCTTCGAGGACTCCACCACCGGTGAGAAGAACCGGGAGAAGTTCATCGACTTCATCGAACTGTGTCTCGGCGAGGAAACCGACCGTTCCACGATTGATACTCAAAATCGGAATGTGAAAATCCTGCATCTCGCGGACCGCTCGGAGAATGGTGCCGTCTCCGCCAATGACGATCAGCAGGTCGATCCCTTCGATCACGTGCATTTTGCTGACATCCTTCACGCACGGGATGCCGCGCGTGCGCTCGTTATCGACACAGACATCTGCACCGAGATCGCGCAAAATATGCAGGACCTTTTCCACGGCCTGCTCCTTCTGGTCGAACGCCGTTTTGACCGTGATGCCGACGTGAGGGTACTTGAGCATGACCTAGAGATGATGCAGAGCCGCGAGGGTGAGATCAACCGTCTTTCCCCAAGAAAAACGTGCGGCTTGTGCTCTACCCGCTTCCGAGAGCTTTTGCCGTACTGCCTCATCGGTGAGAAGAGTGATGAGTCCTTCCGTGATCGATGCAGGATTTCCTGGATCACAGTAGAGCGCTCCGTCCCCGGCAATTTCCTTGAGTCCGCCGCGATCGCTCGTGAGGACGGGGATCCCGCGCTGGAGCGCTTCGAGCACCGCGAGTCCGAATCCTTCGTAGAAAGACGGCAGAGCGAAGACGTGACAGCTCGAGAAGAGTTGCTCCACTTCGTGCTCGGAGAGGTACCCCTTCCACTCGACGCCCGGAGTACTCTTCGCCTTTTTAATGATCTCATCGTCCTGCCATCCACGATTGCCGACGAGGATGAGGCGAACTGAGCTGCGGATATTTTCGGGAAGCATTGCAAACGCGCGGATGAGTCCCAGCTGATTTTTTCGCGGACAGAGCGTGCCGAGTGAAAGAACCGTTTTCCCATCGCTCTTCGCGAGTGGGGGATTCACCTCTCGCGGTCCCGCAGAGATCACCGTAATCTTGGTTGAATCAAGATGCGGAAATTTCTCGAGGAGGTCGTTCTTCGTGCTCTCGCTCACCGTATAGAGGTGTGCTGCATTTTTTAACACTCGAGGGAGAAGAATGCGCTCAATCACTCGTGCCTTGCGATCGTGCGGTTCGCGCTGGAAGGCGATCAAGTCGTGAATGATCGGAACCGTGCGCACACGTTTGCCCACGAAAGCGGGGACGATGTAACTCGTGGGACTTAAGAAAAAATCACACGGGTGACTGCGGAGATACGCCATGGCCGCAAAGTGCCAGCGAGCTCCACGAGGAAGAAAGACCATTTTCCCGCCTGGGAAAGTAAAATCCTTTTCCTGTCCTTCTTCACAAAGCAAAGTACAGCTCACATCTCTCCGCGTGCAGAGTTCTTTCAGAAATGACGCTGCCCACGCCCCTTTTCCCGTGGGGGATTCTCTGCAAGCCTCCCGGCTATCGATCACAATATTCATCGGCTGCAGTCTAGAGACAGGAGCGAAGAGATGCTATGCTCTGCCCCATGCCCCTTTCTTCCCTTTGGCAGCGCGTACGGCATTTAGATCTCGAGGAGCAAATTCTCAATATTTCGGCTTTCGTTGCGGCTATCGGCGTATTTTTCCCATGGGCCGGAGGGCAGTTGCTCGGAAGTGACACTGTCACGTATTCCGGGCTTGGGTTCTATTCCGCTTTTCTTGGAATTGCAGTCCTTATCATCAATGTGTTCCTTATCCTTGTGACTTTCGTACCGCTCTTCGGCGGGCCCGTGCTCCTCAAGAAGCAGTACAAGGAGCACATCCGTTTCTTCCTCTCCATGCAGTCAACCGTGCTCATTCTCGCGGCGCTCTCCGTCCTCATGAAAGTGACGTTCGAGTTCTCCCGTATGGAGGTGCGTTTCGGTGTGTACGTTAGTCTCATCGCGAGCCTCGTGGTTCTGCTCTACAGCTTCTTAAGGCTCCAGGAACAACGCAAAACGTCCGTCGAGCAGTTTTTCCGTTACCCAGATGAGCATGCACCGGCTTCCGAGGACGTCATGGAACCATCGAATATCCCGCCGCCACCTCCACCGCTCGAACCGGAGGATCATCACCTTCATAACCGATGACCGACGAGATCACCACTCCTCAACCGTCGCCTTACAAAGATGACGACTTGGTCTATGTCGATCCTAAAAAGCGGACCGTCGTCGGTCGTGTGGAATGGGCAAAGAATGGAAACCCCAAGCCGATGGAGATGAAAGAGTCGACGGAAGTCAATGAGGAAGGGGACGCGAAGAAAAAGGGATTCGTGCGTCGCGGTCCGCCGCGCAAGCGCTATTACCCGTGGGGAACGTACCGCACGATGAAGAAGCTCTACAGGATCGAAGGACGAGAGAAAGATACGGAGCAGTACAACACGCTCGACGAAGCAATGGCGAAGTCCGCGACGGAACCGTTCTGGGACTGATGAGAGGATTTCGAGGGAATCGAAGTAATCGAGGATTTCGATGATCCTCGTTATCGTCGAAATCATCGAATTCCTCGAAATCCTCACTTCGCTAGTTAGCCTTTTTTTAGAAACTCACACACTCTCTCCACTTCATTCTGCGATCCGATGACGAGCGGTGAACGCTGATGGAGATCGGTGATTTTCGAATCGAGGATGGCGCTCTTTCCATTGGATGCGGCGCCTCCCGCTTGCTCCATCAAGTACGCGAATGGTCCGCACTCGTAGAGGAGACGAAGTTTTCCTTCGGGGTATTTATTTCCTCCGACATTCGTGAAGACGCCCTGCCCTTTTGCGAAGATGTGATGCACATCGGCGACCATGCAGCCGGAGTAGCGAAGGGTCAGTGCGCGCTTAAGCCAATCCTGCATCGTCGCTGCGTATCCAGGATTATCCTCGAGTGCGCGAAGATTGCCCGGACTAAAATTCTTCGCATTATCGCCGACTCCTATGTTCGCACGAACGAGAATGAATTCTCCCATGTCATTGAGGAGAAATTCGTGAACTCCATCTCCCGCGGAGTACACGAGAGTCGTGCGGGGACCGTAGACGACGTAGAGAGCGGCGATTTGCTCGCGAGCGGTTCTACCGGCAAATCCTTCGTTTTTTGCCTTGTAGAAGCCAAAAATAGACCCTATCGCAAAATTCGCTTCCACCAGACTCGATCCATCGAGCGGATCGAACACCACGGAGAACGGTGCATCCGACGAGAGCTCGACAAGATTTTCCTGTTCCTCTGAGGAAAAGCTTCGCACGACACCGCTATCGCGGAGGTGATCGGCAATAATTTGATTACTGAGCACGTCGAGCTTGAGTTGCTCCTCTCCGGATTCATTTGTTCCTCCCGCAAGTCCACCTTCGGATGTTTGAATCGCGTAGCTGATGTGATTCGTGGATTGCGCAACGCTAAGAAGCAGATGACGAAGCTTTTCATCTATTTTCGCCACACGCTCGAGATGCTCTCCGAGGGTGAGCTTCTTTTGAGTGGATGCCTTGCTCATATTTTCAAGAAAGGAAGGACCCCATTTTGAGCGCCATTTCCGTCACGCGCATCGCGTAACCCCACTCGTTGTCGTACCAGCTGAGGATCTGCGCAGCCTTTCCATCCACGACTTTCGTCGAGGGCGCATCGATGATCGAGGAGTGCGGATCGGTCTGGAAGTCGATGGAGACGCAGAGCTCTTCCGAGATATCGAGGATTCCCTTCCACTCAGGCGAGCTCGCTGCTTCTTTAAGGAGTGCATTCACATCTTTCGTCGACGTCGCATTTTTGAGGAAGAACGCCATGTACGCACAGCTCACGGTCGGAACCGGCACGCGGAAGGCCATTCCGTCGATCTTTCCGGTGAGGTGCGGGAAGATCTTCGCGCACGCCGTCACTGCGCCTGTCTTCGTCGGAATCATCGAGAGCGTTGCGGCACGCGCTCTGCGGAGTTCGCCACCTTCCTTGTTTTTGTTATCGAGCAGGTTCTGCGACGCGGTGAATGCGTGGACCGAGCTCACGAGCAGGTGCTCGACGCCGTAGGCTTCATCGATGATTTTGATCACCGGGGCGATGCAGTTCGTCGTGCAGGACGCATTGGAAATGATGTCGAGCTTAGGAGTGAGGATTTCATCATTCACGCCTTTCACAATCGTTGGCGTGTCGTCTTTCATTGGGGCTGTGACAACCACCTTTCGTGCGCCGGCATCCAGGTGACGCTTCACTTCATCGTACTTCTCGAAACTGCCCGTCGATTCGATCACGATATCGACTTTCAGGTCCTTCCACGGGCATTTGCCCGGATCGCGCTCGCGCACCACGCGAACAGGTTTTCCATCGACCGTGAGCGTATTTTCGTCTGCCACTTCGATCTTCGAGGAGGAGCGACCGTGGAGAGAATCGTATTTGAGCAAGTACGCACGCATCTCCGCATCCGATGACGCGTTGATACCCACCACCTCTACGTCTTTGTTGTAGCTTTCCAAAAACTGCCGATGCACATTGCGGCCGATTCGTCCGTAGCCATTGATTGCCACTCGCAGCATGGCCTCATCATACGGAAGCAAAAGGCACGTGCAACCAAAAAATTAGCCAGCGAGACCCACAAGTATGCCAACGAAACAGAAGAAAGCGCCGATGATCCACAGTCGCATGGTTACTTTGCTTTCCCCCCACTCAAGTGCCTCGAAGTGGTGGTGAATGGGCGCTGCACGGAAGACCTTTTTCCCACCGCGGAGTTTCTTGCTCGTAAGCTGAATGATGACGGAGAGCATCTCGATCACGAAGACGAATCCGACGAGTGGAAGAACGAGTGCCTGGTCGATCATGAGCGCGATGACCCCGAGTGTTCCGCCGAGTGCGAGTGATCCCGCGTCACCCATATAGAAGAGTGCGGGTGGAACGTTGTGCCAGAGGAACGCCGCAATCGCGCCGACGCAGACCGCACAGAATGCGGAGAGGATATAGAGACCGCTCATGTAGGAGAGCACCGCGAATGAACCAAACGCGACGACGAGGAGACCACCGGCGAGACCATCGAGACCATCGGTAACGTTCACGGAGTTTGCGGTGCCGATCAGAATGAAAAGGAAGATGGGGATGTACCAGAGCCCAACGGTGATCGACCCGTAGAACGGGATGTGAATGGAGTCGTATCCCAACCTCGCGTAGAACCAGTACGCACCAACGAGTCCGATTAAGAGAAGAACAGTAATCTTCGGAAGCCAATCGAGCCCCTTCTTCTTTCCACTCCCGATGATATTGAGGTAATCGTCAGCTGCACCGAGGAGGCCTAAAGAAAGCAGCGTGAAAAGCGGCAGATACACCTGTCCACGTTGGAGCAGGGAGCTCTCTACCAAGCCAAAAAACGAGAGTCCACGTGAGAGGAGAACGGTCGCAATAATTGATCCCCAGATAAGAATGCCTCCCATCGTCGGTGTGCCCATTTTGTCTTTGTGGTATTTACGGAAAATCGACGGCTCTCGTCCATCGATCGTTTCGACGCGTAATTGTTTCCCGAGTTTATTGCGGCGCAAAAATGAGACGTACCACGGCGTGAGGAGGAGACCGATGAGGAATGCAACGAGTGCGTACCCGAGGATAGCGCTGACGGCGATATCGGGTCGCACGGGAACAAATTCAAACATGCACGTAGCATAGACGGTTTCTTTTCTCTGGCAACAGGGCTATCGACTCGGGACCGCCATCACACGCGCTGTGTGGCCAGTCGCTGCGAGAAATTTCTCTATTCCGTCATGAGAAATCACGAGTGTTGCCGTGTTCACGAGAGGATGACACTGCAGTGCATCTGCATTCCAGAGTGCATCATCGATGATCACTTCCACGTGGTGATC
>JAGVCI010000114.1 GCA_020059985.1 Candidatus Peribacterales bacterium
ACCACGGAATCTCGCATTGATCCGGAGACATCAGGTCCAGGCAATGCAACACGTTCTCACCAAGCTCGATGACGCAGATCACGTCACAACCCTCCAGGAAAAATTTGGTCCCCTCTTTGCTCTCTGGAAGAAAGAGGCTGGAGTCGAACCGAACAATGGAGAGATCGCTTCTAACGCTCCGTCGGTTTCAGTGTCCCCTTCGCCATCGGAGACCCTGGCTGCGGGTTCCCGTCATCTCGCTCCAGCGAAATCGACATCTCCGTAAAGGTGCTGAGGTCCTCTGTGGAATCGAACGTCAAAGTGTGACGTGCGTCCCCGAAGAAATTCGAGAGGTGTCCAACAGATCTCATGTCTCCGGTTTCCGGATTCTTGATCCACGCTTCGTAGAACTTTCCTTCACCAAGTGTCGGCAGGTTCGCCTGCAACGTGAGAACGTACGAACCGTTCTCGAACCTATAGGCCTGACCCACACCACTCGCGGTGTTTCCGTTTGTGCCCTCGATCGCACCATACGCAAACCACGTCTCGGCTCCAAACTGCGGGTGCACTGCCTTGCCGTCGACCGGCATCACCTGATTGATGGTTTCTACCCCGATTGGTTCCTCGCCGACCTCGACGGTATCACTGGAACAGCCGACGAGTAAGAGAAGAGCGACGATGGAGAGAGGACGCTTCATAGAGAAAAAGGAAAGAAGGCGCGCCTGCCTGCCGGCAGGCAGGCATGCTAACACAGTGAGCTAGAGCTCACCACAGAAACCCTGGCGGACGCGCACTCAGTTTCTCTCGCTCTATTCCCGCATGGTGATCCACCTTGGCTGCGATAACGGTGAACTGCGCCTCTTCTTTCGGGTAGACACTCGCGAGGGTGTTTGCGAATGCGATCGTGGATTCCACATTTCCGGAGAGCGCGATGAAGTGCGCATTCGTTTGGACAGCATCTGCAAAAGTTTTCAGGAGATTTACAAATTCTGTTTTCCGCCCATCGATCGCCGCTTGGTCGTCCAATGCGATATGCATGCGGACGATGTCGTGTGCGAGGGAGATATCGTTATAGCGGCCCCCGAGCAAGTACGCCGTTTGGTACGCAATGAGCGCTTCCTCGCTTCGTCCCTGGAGAGCCGAGAGATCACCCTCGAGCTTCCACACGCGATAGTCCTCCGCATTCATTTTTTTAAACTCCTCAAGTGCCTTCGAGCCCTGCATGAAGCCACTTTGTTTGATCAAAATTTGTGCACGGCTCAGGCCCATATCACGAGAAAACCACTGATCCTCAGCAGCTGCATACCACTCGAGTGCCTCAGCATTGTCTCCTCTTCCTTCTGCGTGTCGTCCGAAGGAGGAGAGCACAAGACCCTTCCCTTCTATGACTGCGAGGATAAGGAGCACAGAAGCAAGCGCCACTTCGACGAAACGAACGAAAGCGACAGGAAGACACGACGTCTCCCACTTCACAGAACGCGCGATGAATGCGAGGAGCACCCAGAAGAGAAGCGCGACTCCGACAAACTGTAGGTTGTAATCGATCAAGTTATGCGCAGTGACACCCACCACAGACAGGAACGGAAAGATGAGTGGGTTTGCGCGACGCGTGCGAAGGTCTTGCTTCGTGAACCCGAGGAGGATGAGACCGAGGAATCCGGCGAAGAGGATAACCGCGATCCACCCGCGCTCCATCGCGTATTTCAGAAAGACATTGTGCGGATGGTCGGATGTCGCGAGGACAGACGTCTGCAACCGCGGTTGCACGAAGCGGAAGCTATACGGGCCCCACCCGAAGAGTGGTTCTTCGAAGGAGAGATCAATCGCCTGCTCCCAGAAATCGCGACGCTCACTGACTGACGACGATCCTTCCGATGCCGTGAAGGTCACCTTCTCCGAGACTGACTGCACGTCGAAGACCGACGCGCGCATTTGGTTCGTAATCGAAAAGACGAACGACGCCGTAAGCGCGACAATCGCGATCCGCTTCGCATACTCCGCCCAATCCTTCATCGACTTCCTCGAGATGATAAATATTGCTCCCCAGAGAACCAGTTGCCCGGCCGACGCAATGAGCGCGCCACGGCTGTAACTTAAGGCAAGCCACCCAAAGACGACACCGAGGATAATCAGCCGTAGGGAGCGGTGCTCCGTTTTCCCAAGCGCCCAGAGCGTCACCATCGGCCAGGCGAGAAGCAGATACTGTGCCCACGCATTCGGCCAGTAATCGGTGTGGAAACGGAAGTCGAAAAATGTGCCGACGAAGCGGTTCACCGGCTGCAGGATATAGACGAATGCCCCAATCACTCCTGCAGCGATCGTCGCGATAGTAACGGCGTACACCATTCGCTCGAAGAATGTTTGATCGCTACTTCCACGACGCACGACCCACGTGAAGATGAGCGCGAGTGATCCTGTCTGGAGCACCTCGTCGAAACCGTAGTTCGCCGTCTTCGAATGGAGAAAACTCAGGAACGTCCAGGCAACAAATCCCATCAGGAGACACCAGAGAAGGGCGGAGATGCTCTCTCCCCTCTTTCGCCCGCGCCACTGTTCGATCGTGCATGCCCACGCGAGAGCGACGAGGAGCCACGTGGATTCCAAGGACTTACCTCCTTTCCAGAGAAGTACCGCGACAAAAAAGACGGGCACTGCCCATAGGCACAACGTCGTGAGTGGCACACGTCGAACGCGTTCATCAACATGAACGAACATTCTCCCCATGGAAGTGTTCTGGAACATCGTGTGTATGATGCCATAAATCCCCTCACGACACGGCGTGATTTTGTTGGCAATTGGTTTAAGCGCTCACGAGGATTAGGATCATTGCATGGACCCGATTGTGCACTTCGAATTACCGGCAAAGGACTTAGACCGTGCAAAGAAATTCTATTCCTCGCTCTTTGGGTGGAAGCTCGATGATTGGCCGATGCCCGATGGATCGACGTACGTCGGAGCACACACCACACCGATTGATGAGAAAACACACATGCCGCTCAAACCAGGCGCGATCAATGGAGGTATTGTTGCTCGATCGAAAGATATCTCTGCCCCGATCTTCGCCATTAACGTCGCTTCGATTGATGACAAAGTAAAACAGATAGAGAAAGCCGGAGGCAGAGTGACGAAACCGAAATCGGATGTGATGGGCATGGGTTTCTATGCGTACGTGGAAGACACGGAAGGAAATGTCATCGGACTGTGGGAGGACCTCAAGAAAGCATCGTAAATTTCTCATGCATTACACGACCTCCATCATTATTGATCGACCGCGTGCGGAAGTTCTGAAGCTTTTCGATAACTTGGACAACATCAAACATTGGCAGCGAAATCTCGTCTCGTTCGAGATCCTGAATGGTAAACAGGGAGAAGTCGGCACGAAATCCAAAATGACCTATAACAATGGAATGGAACTGATCGAGACGGTCACCGTGAAAAATCTCCCGCATGAATTCAGCGGGACGTACACAGCAAAGGGTGTGTGGAATGAGATAAAAAATTATTTTGAGGAGACTCCGGATGGAAAAACCAAATGGACATCTGATTGTACTTTTCAGATGAGTGGCGCGATGAAGATCATGGCACTTCTCTTTCCTTTTCTCTTCAAAGGCCAATCGAAAAAGATGATGAACGATTTTAAGAATTTTGCAGAGAAAGGAACATCAGTACAAAAAAATATATGAA
>JAGVCI010000009.1 GCA_020059985.1 Candidatus Peribacterales bacterium
CGTTTCCCAAGCTCCAGACACAGCTCGTCACGAGTGAGACCGAGATCATCATTCACAAGAACGGCGTACATCCAGTACACATTCGTCGCCCAGTCTTTGGTCACCGGTAGCGTGAGACCTTTAATATTTCCAAGACGCTTACTATATTCACTCGCCATCCACCGCTTCGTCTTGAGAAACGTGTCGATTTCCTCGAGTTGTCCGAAACCGAGCGCTGCCTGCATATTCGTCATGCGATAATTGAACGCGACACTCGTGTGATGAAAACGTTTTGCAGGATCATGCGCGAGATCTTTGAGACGTCGCACGCGATCAGCGAGATTGTCATCATCAGTGACGACCATTCCTCCTTCTCCTGTGGTTACAATCTTGTTTCCATAGAAACTGAAAGTATTGATCGTACCGAGTGATCCGCATTTCTTTTTCTTGTAGAGCGCGCCGTGCGCTTCTGCCGCGTCTTCGATCACCGGAATATTTTTCTCTCTCGCGCATGTAAGAATCGGATCCATGTCTGCCGGATGACCGAAGATATGCACCGGCATGATCGCTTTCGTGTTCTTCGTGATCGCGGCGGAAAGTAATGCAGGATCAAGCGTGAACGTCTCTGGATCCACATCCACAAAAACCGGTTTGGCGCCCGTATACATCACCGCATCGACACAGGCAATCATGGTGAAATCTGGGAGAATAACTTCATCCCCAGGGCCAATATCAAGCGCGACGAGTGCGAGATGAAGCGCGGAAGTCCCACTCGTTGTGGTGATGGCGTGTTTCACACCTAGGTAATCCGCGAACGCTTTTTCGAATCGCCCAATGTATTCACCAGCGGAGGACACCCACCCGGACTCCACCGCATCCTTCACATATTTTTTCGCGGCGTCGGTGATGACCGGCTCATTGACGGGAACGCGCATAGTTATGAGCGGAAAATTTTCGTTTTGTTCACTCCTTCAAACGGACCCTGCTTCACTTCCACGAAACGCAGCGGCTCGAGCGCCTCCACTGCGTGACCTCCATAGAGGAGAAGGACTACATCACCCGGACCCACTTCTTCGTTTGCAATCTCCTCCCACTTATTCTCAGGATCAAAAATCGTCACGCGTGCTCTCCCCTTCTGAATGAGGAGACACTCGGCTGTTTCGGTCTGACGAATATCGCGCTTCGGGTGCGAGTGCGGCTCCACTTTGTATCCTTTAGGCCGCTCGAACATCCCGACCTGGAAGGAATCGGCATCTTGAGTAAAAAACCGCGCTCCATCGACATCGGTATTACCCGGAATGAACAAGGCAAACGTCTTTCCTGCCCTTGAAACGGTTATCACATCTCGCATGCAGGGCATTGTACTGAGAAAGGCCTGTAGGAAGTAGTGCGGAGTCTGTAGAATCCCCATAATTCTTTTTCGTTCATGAAGGAAAAACTGCAGCGTTGCTGGCCAGAAATCTGCCTCGCAGTGGGCATTCTCTTCTTTGCATTCCGAGAATTGGGAACCTTCCCGACGATTTGGGAAGACGAGGGACTTTTCTCCATCGTGGCGCGTTCCGTCGCGGAAGGAAACGGGTACGCTCTGCCGATCCTCCATGAATCATGGCCGTTCCCGTACATTTTGGCCGTTGGTCCTACCGTGATTCTTCCTGTTGCGCTTTCGATTGCGCTCTTTGGATGGTCAGTTGCAGCCGCTCGCATTCCCATGGCGATCTATCTGCTCCTCACCACCATTGTCTTCTATCGTTTTACGGAACGCGTGTCAGATAAATGGAACGCGCGGTGGGCGACACTCTTACTCGTCACGTTTTCCGCGTTCGTAAATACAGGGAAACCCGTGCTCGGAGAAATTCCAGGATTCTTCTTCCTCGCTCTCGGGCTCTTTTTCCTGGCAAAAAATTCTTCGGGGAAGAATTCGATCATTGGTGGACTTCTGATCGGACTCTCGGTGGTGACGAAGCTCACGTATGGAATCATCTTCCCAGCGCTCGTCGTTGCGTGGATCGTTGCGGCGTTTCAGAAAAAATGGAAAGAGGTGAAGAGTCTCACCGTGACAGGTGTCATGAGTGGACTCGTCTTTCTTGCGTGGCGAGTGGTCGAGAGTACCTCTCGGGGGGGTTTCCTTGCAGAACTTGAGCAATATGCATTTGCCGAAGGCGGCACCAGTTTCTTCAATGTGCTGCGCGAATACCCAGAACAAATTGTGCGATTTCAGTACGCCTACTTCTCTGTTCTCTTCATTCTCTTTTGCATTGGCCTTTGGTCGAAGAGACGCGCACTTGGTCCTGTATTCTGGATTGTCGCAACATTTGTCATCTTAGGCATTCTCTACTTCTTGAACGGTCCGGGTTGGTATCGCCATCTCCTGCCCGCTCATCTCGTGCTGCTTCCCTTCGTGCCACTCGGACTTCGTGTGATCCTCACGAAAAAATTCGCGGTGGGAATGCTTTTGTTCTTCGCTGCCGCGCAAGGTTGGTGGCAATTCACCCATCGCGGTGCCACACGCATCACTGAAGTAGATGGAGCAATAGAGGTACTCATGGCCGAGTATCAAGAAACAGACATGGTGATTTTCTCGCCCGAGGTTTTCTCGCAGCTCCCAAGGAATCCGCATTGGATATTCCTGACACGAGAACTTTTGAACCGAAACGATCCGCAGTTCCGCGCACTCCCACTCACGCAGGACAGACATTGTCTGCCAGAGTTCCGGAAAATTTCGTACATCGACCAGGAAGCACTGGGAGATCGCATACACCCTGTGCACAAGCGCTACGTCTTCATCACGCCGCCAGTTTCCTGTTTATAGGAGGTTTTCTATGGCGTAGCGAAGGAATCGATCGGGACGGAGATATGTTTGGTACGCTTCGCGCGCGTCGCGTTGCATAGACTGGAATTCCGCATCCTGCCACGCATTCCATTCTTCACGAAGAATCGAACCTAAGCGGTGAATGTCGGAATACGGCACACGGAAGATGAATGAATCGTAATCAATCACATCGTCTAAAGGGAGAACGCAATCTGTATCAATGAAGAGCGGAACGCGACCCAGGCTGAGTGCTTCGTAGAAGCGATACGAGTAATTGCCATCGCCTTTGACGACGAGCGCAAGATCGGAAGAGAGCATGTTGTCGATATATTCCTGTCTCGCTTGCGCGGGATCTTCGGTAATCGTCTCTCGATGACCGGAATAACTTCCTCGTTCGATGATGTTGGAACGAACCTGATGACTTTTTTGGAGATGGCGAATCGCGCGCATGCGCAACGAGGTGAGCCGCGCGGGTGCCGCGCTCGATTCCATTCTGGATCGGTATGTGGATACCGCTTTTCTGGGCGGTCTCGCCTGAGATCGGAAGAG
>JAGVCI010000008.1 GCA_020059985.1 Candidatus Peribacterales bacterium
CCCAGGTCCTGCGAAAGGACGGATGTCTCATCTTGTCTGGGGCCTCGAACGAAACAGCAAAAGCACTCCTCACCAGTGCGATCCTCTCGCATGCGCCCGCGCCAGCATTAATCGTGACAGAGAAAGATGTGCACGCCGAAGCACTACGACACTGGCTCCAGTTTTTTGAGCAAGATGCAGCACTCCTCACGCCGATCGAGAACGAAGAAGGGGAGATCCTCCCCGAGGCACTCCAGGTTTTTCTCCAGTTCATGGAAGCGAAGACACCTGCGTCACTCCACATCTGTGCACGCAGTGTCTGGGAGACTCCTTTTCCGTCGTATAAAGAACTTCAGGAGGGTGCACTCACCTTCAAGACCGGAGAAAAAATTATTTTCGCCGAGGTCATCGAGTCACTCATCGAGCGCGGATACCAATTAGCGGATGATCTCTATCTTCAACCTGGTCAGTACAAACGCATCGGGGACACATTCGATATCTTCCCTATTCAATCCTCACATCCCTACCGCGTGTCTCTAGAGTTCGACACGATTGGGAAAATCGTCACCTTAGATCCGAGCGATGCATCGAAAATGAGTGATGCCGGGAATGCCTTAAAAATCCTCCCTGTGACCTATAGTGAGAGTTTACCACTTCTCAAACAATTCCCCGGAAAGACGCTCCTCGTCCTCGACGACCAAGACGACATCGAGGTTCCGTCGAGTCAGCATTTCCTCCGATTCACTCCGTTTCCGACGAGCGAGGATCATCACGCACACGTGCGTTATCTCTCTGTGCTCAAGTTCTACACACTCACGGATTTCTTAAATGATGTCCGCGACAAACTCCAGCAGAACTGGTCACTCTTCGTGGTGACGAAACGTGGTGATGAATTAAAAGCGATCTGCGATGAGGAAAAAATTCCTTACACCCTCAAAAAAGAGCAGCGCAAAGGAGCAATCACCATTATCGAGTCGCAACCCAATGATCTTCTCCCACACTCACTCCAAAATCCTGATCTTCAGTTCGCGCTTCTTACTGATCGTGAGATCTTCTCACTCAAAAAAGCGGGCAAGCAACGCACGATCCAAAAACTCGCACTCGACTTCATCACCTCTCTCGTTCCTGGGGACTACGTCGTCCATATGGAACATGGAATCGGCCGCTTCGAAGGCATGACGCAAAAGGAGATCGATGAAACCATGCGGGAATATCTGGAGCTTACCTACGCCGAAGGAGATAAATTGTTCGTTCCGGTCGATCAGGCGGATAAATTGAGCAAATTCGTGTACGAGGAAGGGTACGAACCCGAGCTGACGCGTCTCGGGACACAGGAGTGGAAGCGCATCACGGAGAAGATGCACGAGGAGACGCAGAAGATCGCGAAGGAACTCCTCGATCTCTACGCCAAGCGCGCACATGCCAGAGGGCATTCGTTCCCGGGCGATACTCCGCTCCAGCAAAAATTCGAAGAAGCATTCCCGTACCAAGAGACTCCGGGGCAGCTGAAAGCGATCGAAGACATCAAGCACGACATGGAGGACCCGCACCCCATGGATCGTCTCGTCTGTGGAGACGTGGGATTCGGAAAGACCGAGGTCGCCATGCGTGCCGCATTCAAGGCCGCTCAGGCGGGCAAGCAAGTCGCTCTGATCGCTCCGATCACCATCTTGGCAGATCAGCACTATCGGACATTCAAAGAGCGTATGGAGCCCTTCAAGGTCCGTATAGAGATGCTCAGTCGCTTCCGCACACCTGCGGAACAGAAGGTGGTGCTCGAGAAACTTCGAAAAGGAGACCTGGATATCGTCATTGGGACGCACCGATTACTCCAGGACGACGTTGAGTTCTTGAATCTGGGCCTCGTCATTATCGATGAAGAACAACGCTTCGGCGTGAAGCAAAAGGAGAAATTTAAGGAAATGCGCGCTTCGGTCGACATTCTTACACTCACTGCGACACCGATTCCGCGCACCTTAAACCTTGGACTCCACAAACTCCGCGATATCACGACGATCACGACACCGCCACCAGGGCGTCTTCCAATTATTACCGAAGTTCGAAAATATTCTGATCAGCTGATTCGTCAGGCGATCTTGAAAGAAGTGGAGCGCAAAGGTCAGGTCTACGTCCTTCACAATCGTGTCGAGACCATCGATGCGTTCGCTGATAAACTTCGTCTTCTCATTCCGGAAGCAACATTCATCGTCGGTCACGGACAATTGAAGCCGGAAGATCTGGAAAAAAGAATCATCGACTTCAAAGAAGGAAAATACGATGCACTCGTGAGCTCCACCATTGTCGAAAATGGAATCGACCTTCCGCGCGCGAATACACTGGTCGTGAATGGCGCTGAAAACTTCGGACTCTCGCAGCTCTATCAGCTGCGTGGCCGCGTCGGACGTGGCAAAGTTCAGGCCTTCGCGTTTTTCCTTTACCATGGCCAAAAACTCAAAGATGACGCTCGTAAGAGGTTGCGCGCAATCGTCGAAGCGTGCGAACTGGGGAGTGGATTCCAAGTTGCTATGCGTGACCTCGAAATCCGTGGAGCGGGAGAGATCCTGGGAGCTAGTCAGTCAGGCAGTATGCAGACTGTAGGAGTGAGTCATTACCTGCGTATGCTGAAGAGTGCGGTCGAAGAATTGCGCGCCGGCGGTCGAGAATCTATCGAAGAAGAAGTGAATGTGGAAATTTTGCTCCCGGTCGAAGCGATGATCCCG
>JAGVCI010000080.1 GCA_020059985.1 Candidatus Peribacterales bacterium
GCATATGGCGAATATCGATCCTGATGAAGGAGTGGTGCTCAATGATGGCCTCTCCACGCAAGTTGGTGCACACGGACCGTACATCCAATCGCAGCGACTGGAGATCTATAAGAAGCACGCACAGAAATTGATCGAGAATGGAAACGCGTATTACGCGTTCGACACGAAAGAAGAGTTGGATGCTATGCGCGCGGAAATGCTCGCAGCCGGAAACCCCGCGCCGAAGTACGACGCCTCGGTGCGCAGACGTATGCGCAACTCTCTCACTCTCACGAAAGAGGAAACGGAAAAATTACTCAAGGAAGGACACGAGTACGTCATCCGTATGATCGTGCCGGAGACGGAAATTATTGAATTCACCGACGACATCCGCGGCACAGTGCAGTTCCAGGGACACACCGTGGATGACCAAGTACTCATGAAGAGCGATGGATTCCCGACGTACCACCTCGCGCACGTCGTGGATGATCATTTGATGGAGATCGATCTCGTCTTGCGTGGAGAGGAATGGCTCAGCTCTCTCCCGAAGCATTTGCTCCTTTTCCAATATTTTGGCTGGCAGCCGCCACGCTACGCGCATGTGTCGCTGCTCCTCAATAAAGATAAATCGAAACTGAGTAAGCGCCAGAATGACGTCGCTGCAGAAGATTACATCGCAAAGGGATATCTCCCGGAAGTACTCCTCAACTTCCTCGCACTCCTCGGGTGGAACCCAGGAACTACACAAGAAATTTTTTCTCTATCTGAACTCATTGATGCATTCTCGCTCGAACGTGTGCAAAAAGCGGGAGCGATCTTCGACATCGAGAAGCTCGACTGGCTGCAAGGACAGTGGATGCGAAAGTTTTCGACAGAAGAATTTGCAGCGCGCATTCGTCCAGTCGTTAGTGAGGTCTATGCGGCTGCACTGAATGATGCGAACTTCGAAGCGAAGGCGAAACTGATTCATGATCGCATCACGTTCTTCAAAGAAGCTCCTGAAATGATGAGCTTCTTCTATACTGAGCCGGCCGTAAGTAAGGAGCTCATGGCCAATAAGAAACAGAAAGTGACCGAGGCGGATCTTCCGAAAATTCTCTCTCTTCTTTCCGAAACACTCACCGCAATTAGTGATGCGGATTGGACGGAGGACAACCTTCACAAGATTCTGTTCGCAACCGCGGAGGAGAAAGGTTTAAGCAAAGGACAAATTCTCTGGCCGCTTCGGGCACTTCTCACCGGTCTCCCCTTCAGTCCGGGCGCGTTCGAAGTTGCTGCGGCACTGGGAAAGAAAAAGACCTTGGAAAGGCTTGAGCGAGCACAAAAGGAGGTTTAGGGTGGCAAACCGCCTCTATGGGAACCAATCAGGAAAACAAAGGCCCGCTGACTCCTGCAGAATTAGAATTCGGACCGCAGGATGGAGGATGGATCAACAGGCACTTCGACTACAATTCGGCTGCTAGCAAACAATTTCATTCGCTCATTACGGAGCTTATGTACAAGAAGAAAGAAAATGTATGGCGAGCGGATCTTTTGAATTCCAAGAAATTAAAACCGTTACGTAAGAGCGAAAAGAACGAGTAGGACGCACCTAGTAGACAGCTGAACTTATAGGTACAATCCTGCCCATGGATGTAAAACTGAAGACGGACCAAGGGCCTGCACTCGTCGAAGGGAAAACTGCGGTGCCGTTTAAAACTTTCGTGATGCTCGTGCTCCAGAGGAAGATCATTCCTCTCTTCAAGATGTGGGGAGATCGCGCGATCATCGTGGACAGCGAACTTCTCACAAGCATTGCCTCTGCTCCGCAGGACAGTCAGGAGAACCGCGCGCACTTGGTACTCGTCACACTTGGTGTAGGAATCCTCGTCGGCATTTTTGCGTCCGCAGTCACACTCATTATTTTGGAATCACTCGGAGTGGCACTCGGGAGGAAGGAATTGCTTCTCGTTGCTGGCGGACTCTTCGCCGTCGCTCTCCTCGCCGGGATCCTCTCTCGTATGCAGCGCGGGAATCGTTCGCAGAAGATCGCAGATACCATGGAACGGGTGGCATCACTGCTCTCCAAATAACCAGAGAATTTGCCCTAGGACACCGAAGATCTCCTAGAATGCTCCTATGGACGTGCGTGAACACGAATCACTGAAGACGAAGACAACCATGCGCATTGGCGGCACGGCGCGCTATTTCACGGAACTAAAATCACAAAGTGATGTGGAAGAAGCACTGGCTTTTGCGAACGAGAAAAAAGTTCCGCTGGTCCTTCTCGGTTCTGGTGCAAACACCGTTTTTGCAGATGGAGAGATCAATGCACTCGTCGCACGGATCGCTGCGAGTGAAGTGAAAGTTGATGACCAACGCGTCACGGTGGACGCAGGAAAAAATCTCGCGATGCTCATTAACGAACTCGCTGAACAGGGACTTGATCTCTCTTCGCTCACGGGAATCCCAGGAACCATGGGCGGAGCGATCTTCGGGAATGCCGGCCAGGGCCCGAAAGGAATTTGGATAGATGCATTCGTGATTTCCGTTACTGCACTCGTGAATGGAGAATGGAAAACATTTTCCAAAAAGCAATGTGAGTTCCGCTACAGAGAATCATGGTTCAAAGATCAAACCGAGCCCGTAATCATTTGGAGCGTCACGCTCGAAGTGCCGAAGAAAGATCCAGCGGAGATAAAAGTGGAAGTATTACGCCTTCTGCAGAAACGAATCGAGACACAGCCGCACGTCAAAACTGCAGGTTCCTGCTTCAAAGCGACTGCAGACGGAACACCTGCATGGCAACTGATCGATAAAGCAGGACTCCGTGGTTACAAAGTCGGTGGAGTGGAAGTGAGTGAGAAGCACGCAAATTTTCTTCTGAACGTTGGCGGTGGAACATTCGCCGATGTCGTCGCAGTCACAGAAAAAATAAAAGAGGAGGTTCCCGAGATCGCAAGTATCGAGATGCGATTGATCAACGGAGACGGTTCTTTATCCGACTGAAACCACCCAATACGAGCAGGTTTTCTATTCTGAGCCTGTTTGACGTACTTTCTGACTGAGTACTGCAGCATCGTACCAGCTCAAACTCAACTCCGGATTAGATGCGAATCTCCCGAGAACTCTCAAACATTCCGAGCGCATATCATCGGTATAGAAAAAAATATATCGCTCTTCACCCTTCACGAGGGCCAGAAGATTGGTTGTATCGGAGCTGTTTGCGGATGGGCCTGCTTCAAATTTCAGTCTCGAGTGAGGATCCATAGTCGACGAGACTATCGAAGATGATGAAAAATGAAAACAAAAAGAGGATGGCCGCAGCCATCCTCTCTAAGGAAATATGAATTAAAACGGCAAATCCTCAGCTTTAATCTCCGACGTGTAGTTCACCTCGGGGACAGCGGCGACTGCGGCCATTTCCTCTTCGGAAGGGGCAGATCCTTCGGTTTTCGTCTTCTTCGCGGAACGTGGTGCTCCACTCATATCGATCGATTCTTTTGCAGCAGAGTTCTCCACTCCGAGAAGAGTGAGTGTGTCTGCAATGATCTCGGTCGTTGTGCGCTTGGCACCAGCCTGCGTTTCCCAACTGCGAGTCTGCACTCGGCCGGAAACGAAGACACGCTGACCTTTCTTCACATGAGAAGAAACGCTCTGCGCGAGATCGCCCCAGAGGACGATGTTGTGGAACTCCGCGCGCTCCTTCATTTCACCAGAAGCACGATCTTTCCATTTTTCATTCGTCGCGACACCAATCGTGAGCACCTGCTGACCACTCGTGGTGGTGCGGAGCTCTGGATCTTTAGTAACATTTCCGATGACATCGGCACGATTCACAAGAGAGAGCAGATTGCCCGCACCCTCTGGTGCAGGAGACTGTCCACTTTTCGGATCGAGAAGGATCATATCCATGCCGACGATCTTGGTCTTGCTGCGCTTTTCTTTGGATTCAGCATCTTCCCAGCTATCAGTCTGCAGTCGACCGGAAATAAAAATCTGTGCTCCGGGACGCACATACTGTGCAGCGACATCCGCCATAGGACCCCAGAGGGTCACCGTGTGGAAGCCTTTGCCAGTCAGTTGTTCACCACTGGCGGAGCGGAAGTTGTAGGGCACGACGAGGTTGAGGTCCGTAACGCTCGTGCCGCCGGGCGTCTGACGAATACTCACGGGTTGAGTCTGGTAGCCGATGATTTGCACGCGATTAAGAGAGAACATAAATGTGTAAGAATGGAATAAAAGGAGGCTTCGGTCCGTGCGTGCGGGGAAAGCCCTGTTGCTTCACCCAGTGTGTTTGCAAACTGGAAAGTACTGTCGCTGTGTGAAGGAACGTGGACGACCGTACACCTAAGAAAGGCAGCTGTGCAAACTGTTAGAGTTGCACACATCAAAAAAATATTTCTGATTATCATTTCGGACTTGCAGAAAATGGGACGACCTCAAACATGCGTCACTCACTTGGCAACGTACCCTGTCAATGACTGCCTCTGCGCATAATGAAGCGGTTCGCGGTAGGATGATCCCCGATGCCCTCCCCAGCTTCGGTGAAAAAATCCATCGGTCTTTCGGTGCTGCTTATCGGCATCTTTTTTTCTGGGGTTGGAGTTGCGGCGCCGTACAACTTGGACGCATCGCCGGAATCTTTTGGTGAAGCTCAATATGAAATTGAAAATGGAATTCCCCAAGACCTGACAAAAGCAATGTGTGGCGGATGGGACTGGGGTGTGCCACAGGAGGACGAGACACTCGTGGACCCTCTGTCTTCTATCCGACCATCGACAAGCGGAACACGCGAAGAAGATGGAGAGCCATCTGTTGGGAAAATCCCAGTGGTGAGCGGTGTACCCGGACGTACAGGCAATCCCTACGGGCAAATGCGTTCTGGTATGGCTGAACGCAACGATCAATTTATCGCTCCTGGGGATGTGGACGTGTGCGGCTTCATGAGTGCATGCCGACCTGCCTCGTCCCTTGATGCAGGAAACGCAGACCCCGCACGCTTTCCTCCGTTCTATAATGTTCTCTCGTGTCAGCGTCCACTCGGGGGACTAGATCCGTACCACTGGGAAGAGGATGACGACATCATGAGTCCTGAGCCATCTGTCGATTTCACCTGCGGCGGAAGGCTTCCGGGTGAAGATCGTGGAGTGATGCCAGAAGACGGACACGTCTGCCCTGCACTCACACCCGATGACGGCGGACTTTGTTGGTATATGAACGACATGTGGACGTACGCGTATTACGAATACCAAATGGAGTTGGATGAAAATTGTTTGCCGACGAGCGTCACGGGAGCGGATCCCATGTGCACGATCACGCTCTTTGCGAAAAGTAAGATGAAGTTGGATTACAAAGACGAAGACTACGCATTTCCCAATCCGTACACAGAAACGATAACTGTTGGAAATGTGACGACGGAGGTAAATTTCGGCGAAGCCAAAGACGTCCGATACGGATGCACGAACGTGACCACCGAGGGGACGGTGTATGACCGTAATGGATTTGCCACCGCGGCAGAGGGTAAATACAAAAATTGTGAAACGTGTACGGGCTCAGACTGTCGCTACTGCAACCCTGTAGATGAAACATGTCCAATAGAACCGAAAGAAGCGACTCCGCAGGTATTTCCACCATGGCGACCAGAGGTGAATAACTGCGAAGATGCCTTAGAAGCGCTCAACGAAGCGGACCCCGATACTCCACGCGGTCAATTTTGCGGATCGATCGGCGCACCAGTGAGAAGATCAAGCTTTGGGTATCGCTCATTCTTTCGTCACTACACCGCTGGGTATCAGCGCGATCCTGTCCGCGAAGAATACGTGCCCGAAGATGATTATGAAAAAAAAGACATTCCTGTGTCGTGTTACCGGCCATATGAGGAACGCAATCCTTTGGATGAAGAAATGACGTCGAGCCACAAAGATTGTGTCATCGCCGCGTACTACGACGACCCCGATGATCGCCCCACGAGAAATTTTTGGGAAATGAATGAATCACAGCTTGGACATGGCGAGTATTTTGTCGCTCACGTCGACATTGAAGATATCGTGCGCTATACGCCGCCTGCGGATGACGAGGAAGACGCTCCACTTTGGTACACAGTGCTTGGCAATGCATTTTCTCTTCTCCAGAGTGAGACATTTGAGAAGAAGTATGAAAATGATATTTCCCTAGCGCTCTATGAGCGCACGGATACCTCACATCACAAGGCAACAAAGCTGATTGATCCGGAGATAAAAACAGCGCCACCCGAGCGACAAGCAATTCTCTCCTCTGGAGCACTTCTGAATGCGTTTGATGACACCGCGAACCCAAATGATCAGTATCAGCGACTTCTCACCGAGTGGTGGCAGGAGATTGAAACGGATGCGCACACGCTTTTCGCCGGACCGGTTATCCATGTTCTTCTTCCTGCTGGTTGGTCGCTGGGGCTCGACCCATTGGAGCCAATCTTCACTCCGTATGTGATAGGACTGGAAGATGTCGATGGAGATATTCGACTAAAGGCGACTGACGTACAGATTCATGCCAAAGACGACACGATCGACGCTTTGAAACGCTTCCTTTCGCACTCACTCCTTGCGGAGATAGAAGAAGAACCTCTTCCTGTACTCACTGTCCTCGGCGATCCTACTGATCTGCGTACGCATGCAGAAGGATGGAAACGATGGGTAAAGAACCAAGAAGGAAATTCTGAAGCAGTCGCTAAGGCGAATGCCCTCATTCAAAGATTGGATGAGTATGCACAAAATATTGATGAAGTCCGCGTCCTGCGTTCTGAACAGGCGCAAATCTCTGCGAAACTTTTCGAGCACCAAAAAAAAGTTCTCACGGCTATAGATCAATGGCTCAACGACAGTGTGGTCGAAAGATACGGCGAATTTCGAGAGCAATATGAGGGTGAGATCGCTCAAATGCGCGCAAAGTTCCAGAATACACAACGCAGCTACCGCATCATGCACGATATCGAGTCGTTCCCGTGGTGTAGGAATGATCGTTTCACCACACCCATCTACTCGCTCCTCGATTCTTGGATGGAGGGACGACCGGATATCGACAAATACGAATGGCCACAACTGGATGTCGAACGTGGCATCGATGGCGTCTTCGACTTCACAGGAATAAAAGCTGCAACAGGCGCTCTGAAATTTCCTGTTCTTGCACCTATACAGGTAAGGATTGACTCCAACATCATCGAACCGCCGCACCCGCAAACCAGAACGGTGGCAGTGCCCACGCTCCCTCCACTTCCTCCAGTCCCATCCATTCATGAACAGTTTGAAAATTTCTTCCCGAAGGTTTTCGTTGATAACAACTTCCCTCCGGCAATCGCATTCGATACATACAGCACGTCGGAGATGGCGAGCCTCTCCAAGTCATTCGATGAAATTCAAACAATGATCAATAGGATGCGCACGGAGTACCGATTGATGTGGGAAAGTATCACCCTGGAGAACTTTGATGATCATGCGGAGCAAGATTGTTACGCACATCGGAGTGGCGCGTGCGTGCACGCAGAAATGGATCTGCTGGAACGCATTACGCGGATAGGTGCGCGACCGGCGTTACTTTTGCGCGAAGATTACTATGCCGCAGCTGAAGAGTTCCGTCCCAATCCTGCGGAAGTGGGGTACGGAAAAGACTCTTGCCCTGTAGATGACTGGGCATGCCAATTACTCCATGGCCGCCAGATGTACCCACGCGTAGGATGGGCAATCGACTGGTCGGGGAAGGCACCAGAGCCTGAGAGTCAGAGCGCATTTTGTGGAGAGGGGCCGACGGACGATCCTTTTGGTGCGGCACGTGTTTGTCTTTTCCGTGATTCACTCCAACGACCAGGTGTTCCAGCCGCTCCGACTAATAATGCCGGCCTCTTCCCATACGCAGTACCACGCAATGACATCGTCGAATCGTTTGCGATACCGAGTGACGACATACAGCTCATTCCGCAACAGTCTGTGCCAATGGAAACCGAGACCCAAAGCCCTGGTGACAATCAAAACAACAGCGACCAGGACACAGACAATGTAGATCTAGATACCGACGGAGAAGATGATGATCCTCCCCCCTTCCGCGGATGAGACGACCACTTTTGAGCTTAGGAATAATCGTTGCTTGGGCGCTCTGCGCATCCCCTGCGCTTGCACAGGTGGAACAAAGCATAGAAGCGTGTCACAACCAGATCGATGACTCGCTCGCACGAGAACAGCGCATCTACCGCTCGGTGATTCTCGGACGCAGCAGCGCAAGTGGAGCGAGTGTGGCCGAAGTGCGCTACGACCGACTCGGAAAAGCGTGGTACAAAAAAACATTGGGGGAGAGCTCTACGAACTGGATTCTCGTCGAACAGTCACAACCCACAACCCCGCAGATGATTACGGACGACGCCATGGACGCAATCATGGAGATCGACAGCATTCCGGCAAATCTCGGAGGCATCACCTTCCCTCGTCCCAGTTACTTCACGACGAAGCGCGTGCTGACTTCGGAGATGGTGCCTTTCCTTACATCGAGTATGCGGTCACTTCACTGTCGCACGGCGATTGTGTGTGACGTCGCTCGTCAGAGTGTTGGTCTCACGAGTGAACAAGGGAATGAGCCCAAGATCGTCACAGTAAATGTTCCGGGGTGTGTGCCTCTGGAATGGCAGTCACTCCCGGCCTGTCACTTCGCAGAGTCGCAAGATCAGATCGCCGCGGCTGACATCGAACGATTTTGCGAGTCTGTTGGCAATCAAATGATTCAGCGAGAGAAAGAGATTGCCAAAGCACTTGTGGAGTACGACGCAGCGTATCGCTCACTTTTGCAATTCACAGGAATTTTGGATCAATTCTTGGAGGAGTTCCGCTGGACGATTACTGGAGGTATCCGCCAGGCCGCCTCCATGATGGGCTGGCTGCAGGGCCTGCCTTGCTTCCTCGCCAGTTGCGAGGAGTATCCGACTAATCTTCCCACTCTGGAAGATTATCTCGCGAACCCGAGTCTTCTCCCGCCCGTGGATGAGGATGAAGAAGAAGACACTGACGATCCTCCGCCCTTCCGCCCATGACGAGACAGTGGATCGCCCTTTCCGGCTTGGTACTCTCCGGTCTTCTGATCGGTAATGCCTTCGCAGCAGACAGCGGAACGAAACCGACCTCTCCTGTCCTCACTGCGTGCGGTGAAGCGACGTACAAGCTTTTCACTGCTCCGTCGTATGCCTCTTCATGCGCAGTATCGGCACAGGGAGATACCGAACTTGAAAAATGGGCGGCGCTCTACCATGGAACCGCGAAAAAGGTGCTTGAAGAAGACAGTGCTCCTCCAGGAGCAAACACTCCTCCGTTCACCTGCACAGGTGAAGATTACGCGGAGTTTCTGAAGCCACGCCCGTGTTTGAAAGCTCTCGCAGGCGCACTCCCCACGTGGGAAGCGGGAGAAATTTCGAACTTAAGCCAAGCAGACATTGGTGTGGTACTTCTCGAGTACCTCCGCATGTACGAATGCACACTCGTGGAACGCGGTCTCTTCCTCCCGGAAAAAGCAGAAATGACCGAGGGCGCCGAGGTTACTCTTTTTGGCGTTCCGTACTACGTAGTCGACATCGGGCACAAGGTTGCGCGTGTCTTCAGTGAGAGAAATCTCATCAATCAGGAACTGAGTCTCGCGCGCCCGACTCTGCGAAGAGTGCTCAGTATCGGGGGAAATTCTCCACGCATCCGCGTGCTCGAAGAGGAAATAAAATGCATTCAGCAGACATCACTTGATATCCGTAACGGGCTCGCGCTCAGCGCGGAAGCGAGTTCGTGCATGCCGCGTATCTGGAATGCCAAAGATATTCTCCGCGACGTGAAACCCGCTGATTAGCACGATGCCATACGCCCTCGTCATTCTCGGCTTTCTCATCTTTCCGACACCATCGGTGGAGGCTTTCTACGACGAAGCGCGCCAAGTCGGACTCTACGAACGAAGCATTGGTGAAGTAGAGGACCCCGTTCTCAAATTCACACAGGGAGTGCTCGTGCGCGATCCTGTGCTCACGAAAAAGGATATCGATGGGATCATGGCCAATCGCAGCGATGTGGTCTGTAGCCAACGCGAAGAAGATGGCGCGAATTGTGCGGCTCTTACCGGCGATGTTCAACATGTGGTTAATCGCGAAGCATCCGTGCGTGCTTTTGGTCGCGACCTGCAAATGATTGCGACAGGGTATGAGGCAACTCTCGGGGAGCACCCTGGTCAGCATGCCGCGATTCCTCCCCGTTTATCGAGCATCATCTCGGTGTGGCAAGCGAGTAACGATTGGCTTATTACGCCGATCCAAGAGCAACGCGTGCGCGCAGTTCCGATGCCAGACGAGGTAACAGACGGCGATGACAGTCCCTTGATGGAATTGATCACCGCACTCAATGCTATTCGTGACGTGGACTACGATGCATGGATAGCGGCAGTGTGGCAGTACCGTTATGGATTGAAAACTGTGCAACGCACGAGCGAAAAACCGTGCGTCGTCGTTACGGATGAATTTGAGGGAGACGGAACAGAATTACAGTATCTCCTCCTCCGTCACTGCGAAGTGGAGACTGCACTCGAAAATATTTTGTCGGTCATCATACAAAATGTCGTGTTTGATCCACCACTTCAAGTGGGAGAGATTGTCGTCGTACCCGTTGAAAAAGTCCCCGGAGGATTTCTCTGGGTGCGACTTTCTGGAAATTTGGGACTCATTGATATTGGTTTTGGTGAGAATTTCCCACTAGAACCTGTGCAGCCCTCGTTGCGGTGCGCAGATGGAAGTGGAAGCCAAAGCCCCAGTGACACCCAAACGATGTCGCCCGCCTGCAAAAATGGAGTGATCCTCGGCGGCTTGTATCCACCCATACTCGCAGAGCCGCCGGAACATGAGCGTCTCTGCTCAGGAACATTTGCTTCGAAAGGATATCTCTGCCGGCCGCTGGAGAGTGTGGATTGTACGAAGGCGGGAGAAAGAGTGGCTAACTCGCAGAGTGACCAAGTGGATTGCAAGCAGTACTACACCGCCGAAGAACTTGCTGAGTTTGAAGATCCAGACGATGCCCCCTGTCCGGGTGAAGATGACATTGTGTTTAGAAGATGCAATTTTGACCATATGAAAGAGCCCACCGGTATGACGGAATCCGGACCGGCAGTTTGCCAGGTGGGTGGGTGGCGCACCGATCCACCGACGATTGATGAGAGCCCGGTACAAGAAACTGTGGATAGAGACTTGGAAACTATTGCGCAACCGTTCGACTGCAGCAATTGCGCTGTCGATTTCTACTGCGATGAAAATAGCCAACAAACTTTTGCCGTCACCCACCCCAAAGATGAGAACGGAGTTATTCCCATTAGTTTGCCGACGCAGTCCGAGATGCCGATGGCCTACCTCGCCATGCATGAGCTCGTACATGCTCAGCAGTCATGCAATGGAGATTTCACATTCCCACTCCAGGATCTACAAAGTTGCTGTGCCGTAGAATATCCTGCCTACCTCGCACAATGTAATGCGATAGCCGAGGATGGAAATTTCCTCGGAACAGATATCACCATTGCTCGTTGCGCTGCGCTCCTCACGGACATGAGCTGCATTCAATTTGGTGTCTGTAGTTTGCGCACGGAGGATAGTGACGGTGACGGCCAGAAAAATGCAGACGAAGTCGCCTGCGGATCAAACCCGAATGACAGTGGATCAAAAGCAACGGACGCCGATGGCGATCACATTCCCGACTGCAGAGATGACAATGACGACGAGATCAATATCTCGGACGACGTAGAGAAAATTATCGAAGCCGCAAAGAAGAATAAAGCCGATGTTGCAACGACTTGTAATGCCGCAATTCGCGATATTGATGGAGGAAGAGATGTGCGCTCATCCATGATCCGAAATTCACTTCCTCTCGTGTGCTCCCCGGAGTGTATGGCGAAGTATCCGAACACTATCGGAAATAACGCCTGTTACATCGGTCAGTGCACAGAGCAATCGGTGGAGACGCACCGCATCATTCCCGGCCGCACGACATTTGTGGCCAACGAACAGACGTTCCCGTGGGACAGTAACGCAGAGTTCGATCCGTTCATCGGCTCACTCATGAAGTTTCCGCCTCTCCCCTTCTCACGATTCCCCCTCTACCGTCCAGGGCTTCTCGCTCGTGAGCTCGACCTCGCACTCTGTCAGCTGAATGGTCTCCCCATGCAAAATCCACCTGATCGTTGCAACTTCAATGTGATTCGACAATTAACACTTCGCCCAGACACCCAAGCAGAGATTGGTGCGGGACTCATCGACCAAGCGACGGAACACCAGGAGGCAACTGCAGACTTGCAGGCACTCGCTCCGACGATCGGTGCGAGGCTTGGCAACCGTCTCTACAGTGACTACTTCGGACGCAACATCGAGTCGCTGCGCCTCCTTGTGGAGGCCGCGGAGGGAATGATGGACGGTATCTCCTCTATCGATTTCCCAGGAAACATGTGCCCCCGCATAGAGCCATGAGCATACATTTCTTATTTTCGGCAAAACGCCTGATCGCTCCTGTCGCGCTCGTCGCTGCCATGTTTTTTACAAATACTCCTTTCGCTCATGCGCTATGTTCGCAGGGAGTGGATCCCGCAGTGGAGGAGATTCTTGGATCTGGAACAGAATTTTTACAACCGTTCCCGCCAATTAGTTTTGGATCGGGAGGATACGTGCGTGACGTCTTGCTCCGAGCGGAGGAAGCAATCGCCAAAGTGGACGAGTACGAAGGAACTTTTGACGCAAATGATTCGAGCGCAGTCTATAGCTGGCTGGAGCGAGCATTTAGTGTCTTTGCGAAGGTAAATGACACGAAGCAGAGCATTATCGAGCGAGAACGAAACCTGACGACTGTTACGACATGCCTCGATATTGACCTCACACTTCTCGAGGCAATGATGGCAAAAATAGAGTGCCGCATTCAGTTCGCTTTCGAAGAGCGCCGATTCCAATCCATCATGGAACTCGAAAAAATCCTCTTCTTCCTGCACGATCGTACAGAACATCTCATGAAGGGCGCTGGAGATCCGCTCTACGAAGACCAGCAGTGGTGGTTTCAACACTCGTTCGACACCCCAGACGACGCGAAGTGGTTGCCGCAAAGTTTCGATGGCACATGGTGTTGCATAGACGCAGGTGAGGCCTGCGTGCAGCAGGAAGAATGTAAAGCGGAGGATGGTGTCTATTCTGGGCTTTTGTTTGTAACACTCGATGGTTGTATGCAGAGTAGTCGATGCTTGAAACCGGTACCATCGCAGGGTCAGCAGATTAACGTGGTAGATGAGAAAGTTTGTCCATTTCATTCGGACTACTTACCGACATCGATCATCGCCGAAGAAGGAGCGTATGAGCAGACTTCACAAAATCAAAGCTCACAAAGCCAAAGCACGAACGACGAAGATGCAAAAAGCTCAAGTTATGGATGTGACTTAAAGACACTCGAAGAATATGAGGACGCCAATCTCGACCTTTGGAAAATAGACGATGCAATCAAAGCGGAGGTGGAAGCGTTGCGCACTTTTTCAGAAGCACGCGACAAATTGATAGATCAAATGGAAAATGTAGGCGGCAACTATAGTAATATCGATTCGTGGATGGGAGTTATTACCAGCTCCCCGTACTTCGGACTCACCAAAGAAGATGAGACTGCACATCAAGAATTGGTGGGGTGCACGACTCAATGGGAGAATGATTGGAAAGGAAGTTACTACGAAGATGGCTGGCCTGAGGGGCTAGCACGCACGGAAATGCGCGGACCGTTCTCTTTTGATCCCGCAGATGAGCGACTTGGAAGGGAATACCAAGATCTGCGACGTGGATGGGGTGAGCGGCATCCGCTTCCTGAGCCGTATAAATTGCCTAAAGAGTACGAGAATCCCGAGGAGCGCCTGAAGGCAGAAGAAAACGAGCGAACGAAAGATGTACTGATCGCGCTCACCGATTCGTACGCACGTGGATACTTCCGACGGTGGGACGTCCGCCAGGAAGAGCGCGAGGGCGCGATGGTCGCAAAAACGTCGGATGTGATGCGTAGTTTGGATGATGTGTTCCTTCCCCTTCGCACCGCTGTGAGTGAGTTAAGTAAGCGAGGGAATTCCCTTCAGGAGGGAGTACGTCATTTCGCGAGTGGGCTCGCATATTATTTGCGACGTTCATGTCTTACACGTCCTTGTAACGAACGACTCATGCGCGTGCTTGGTCTCGTTCTCGATGACGATTGTTTCCCTTACACCGATGGCGATTACGTCTCAGGCACCACTCATGAGGACTGTGGCGATGATTTAAATGTAAATTTAGCGCCACCGTCACAGGGGCCGCCGCAAAATCAAAGTAATAACCAGAGTCCTTCTGGGGACGGAGATGATGAAGATCCGCCGCCATTTCGTCTCTAAAATCCACTGCGCATTTCACTCGCCATTCCCGATACGCTACTCTGTCCCAGATGATTCCTCGCTCGCGGTTGCATAGGCTATACCGTCTCTCGCGCGCTCCCCTGCGCCGTCGAACGAAGAAGGGCTTCACTCTTCTTGAGATCCTGCTCGTCCTCGGAATTTTGGGCGTGCTCGCTGCGATCGTGCTCATCGCGGTAAATCCGACGAAGCAACTCGGTGATGCACGCAGTGCACATCGCACATCTTCGGTCCGCGAAATTGAGAATGCGATGGTGCAGTACATCATCGATGGAAATGATCTTCCAGGAATCCCCGCAGTGAAGGCGCAGGCACGTGACATTTGTCGAGACACGATCACCGGACTTGCCTGTACCGACGCACCAGTCAGTGGTTATGACCTGGATGTACTGACCCCAACTTACATCGTGAATATCCCCATCGACCCAGACGAGACTGATACGAACATCACGGGGTACCGCATTTACCAACAAGGAAGTTTTGTGAAAATCTGTTCCGTGCGAGAAGAAGACGATTGTGGAGCGTAGTGGCTCTAGAAGCCAAAAAGATCGCACGTAAAGGTGGGGACAATCGGTCGAAAACCGTGTTAAGCTCGTAGCCCATGCGAAGCGAAGATTTCGTCCATCTCCACTGCCATTCGACCTATTCCCTTTTGGAAGCGCTCCCCAATACAGAGGAAATTGTCGCGCGTGCGAAAGAGCTAAAACAGACAGCTGTGGGGATAGCTGATAAGGGATACACCTACGGACTTACGGAGTTTTACCAGCAGGCATTGAAACAGGGCTTGAAACCGATCTTGGGACTGGAGACCTATGTCGCCGCACGCACAAGGCACGATAAGGAGAGTGGGGTAGATACGAAGCGCTACCCACTTGTACTGATCGCGGAGACACTTGAGGGATATCAAAATCTTTTGGAGCTAGCGACACGTGCAGCGCTTGAGGGCATGTACTACAAGCCCCGTGTCGACGGTGAACTTCTCAAAAAATACGGCAAGGGATTAATTGCGCTCTCGGGACCGATCAGTGGTGCTATCCCGCAGGCAGCACTCGCGGAAGATGGTGAACGTATCCGCGCACTCGTAGAGGAATATCGTTCGTACTTTGGAGAAAACAATCTCTACTTCGAACTCATGGATCTCCCGAATGTCCCCGGACAGGCGGAAGTAAACCAACAACTCATTCACTGGGGAAAGGAACTCTCCGTGCCGGTTGTTGCCACCTGCAGCAGCCACTACTGTCGCGCGGAAGATAGCGAAGCGCACGACGTCCTCCTCTGTATTCAGAAGAACGCGCTCGTGGATGACCCGAGCCGCTTCTCCATGCGTGATAGTGATTTTTCCATGCGACCCTTTGAAGAACTCGAGCGAGCATTTGCGCACATACCAGAAGCGCTTGAGAACACGCGCGTGATTGCGGATCGCTGCAATGTCACGCTCACGTTTGGCACGTATCACATTCCTCGCTTTGAAGTTCCGAAAGGAACGACAGAAGCGTCGTATCTGCGATCGCTCTGTGAAGAGGGGCTCAAGAAGCGCTACAAGAAGCCGACGAAAGAACACCAGGAGCGCATCGACCACGAGCTCTCGATTATTGAGAGCATGGGCTTCTCCAGTTACTTCTTGATCGTCGCGGATTTCATTAACGAAGCGAAGCGGCGCGGGATCACGGTGGGACCAGGTCGTGGATCGGCAGCTGGATCACTCGTTTCTTACTGTTTAGACATCACGACGCTTGATCCGCTGGAGCATGGACTGATTTTCGAACGCTTTCTCAATCCGGAGCGTATCTCCATGCCAGATATCGACACCGACTTCGCAGATAACCGCCGCGACGAGATCTTGGAATACGTGAGAAATAAATACGGTGACGACCGCGTCGTGCAGATCTGCACATTTGGAACACTCGCAGCTCGCGCTGCGGTGAAAGACGTCGGCCGTGCGTACGGTGTCCCCTTCCTCGAGATGAACATGTTCGCAAAATTGATCCCGGAAAGGCCGGGAACCACGCTCGGCGAAGCGCTCGCCACGCATGAACTCAAAAGCGCGTACGAGAGTAATGAGACCTATCGGAAGATTATTGATACCGCGCTGAAGTTGGAAGGAAAAGCTCGACACGTGTCCGTGCACGCCTGCGGCGTCATCATCACGCAGGAACCAACTGTCGCGTACACCGCGCTCCAGCGCGCGCCGAAGGATGAAACAACGATCATCACACAGACATCAGCCAAACCCTTAGAAGCGCTCGGACTTTTAAAGATGGACTTCCTCGGACTCACAAACCTTACGGTCATCCAGACAGCGCTCGAGATCATCAGTCGCACACGTGGGGAGAAAATCGATATCGCGTCGATTCCAATGAATGACCGCGCAACGTTTGAGCTGCTTCAGCAGGGAAACACCACGGGTGTTTTCCAGTTTGAATCTGCAGGAATGCGACGGTACTTGAAGCAATTGAAACCTACCGCGTTTCAGGACATCACCGCCATGGCTGCGCTCTATCGCCCAGGTCCGATGGATTGGATCCCGAGCTTCATCAAGCGAAAGCTGGGCAAAGAAGAAGTATCGTACCTACACCCCGATCTCGAGGAAATCTTCCGTGAGACGTACGGGATCGGCGTGTACCAAGAGCAGATTCTCCAGCTCGCACGCGTCTTTGCAGGATACACACTCGGAGAAGCGGACCTTCTGAGACGCGCGATTGGAAAGAAAATTAAGTCCGAGCTCGACGCGCAGCGGGAAAAATTCATTGAGGGTGCGAAAAGGAAGAAGTATAACGAGAAACTTGCTGCCAAAACTTTCGATGACGTCGTCATGCCATTCGCTGGATACGGTTTCCCGAAAGCACACGCCGCGGGATACGCACGCATTGCATACGAAACAGCATACCTCAAAACACATTATCCAGCGGAATTCATGGCGGCGCTCCTGAGTAGCGACGCACAGAATACCGACCGTATTTTGATCGAGATCCAGGAGTGTAAGAACATGGGACTCACCGTTCTTCCGCCGGATATCAATGAATCGCTACGGCACTTCACGGTCGTTGCGTCTGAGGACGGAACCTTCCACACAATTCGCTTCGGTTTAACGGCAATCAAGGGCATCGGGGATAGTTCAGTCCAAGAAATTATCCGTGTGCGCAGCGAAGGCGGACCATTCAAGAGTATTGAGGACTTTGCACGCCGCGCGCCAACGAAGACGCTCAACAAGAAGCTCCTTGAATCACTCGCAAAATCCGGAGCACTCGACTCTCTCGGCGAACGTCACGTGTTCGTCGAGCATTACACCTCCATTGTGGATTTTGCGAAGTCTTGTGGCGGTGTTAGCAGCGCGCAAACGGATCTCTTTTCGCAAATGGAAACACCAGAAGAGGCAGCGATCAAATTCCCTGCAACTCCGCCTGTTTCTCCGCAACAGAAACTTCTCTGGGAGAAAGAAACGCTCGGGCTCTATGTTTCCAGCCATCCGCTCGCGGGTTTGAAGAAGTACATCGGGAAGAAAGCACAGCTGATTAGTAACTTGGAGCGCAAAGATGTGGGAAAGAAGATCACGCTCGCTGGGATCGCCGAGAGTGTGAAGAAGATCACGACGAAGAAGGGGGAAACCATGGCCATCGTCTTCTTCGAGGATCCGACTGGGAAAATAGAGATCACGCTCTTTCCGCGAACATTCGCAATGGCGGCTGGTTTCATTGATGACCCTGATGCAGTGCTTGTAGTTGGCGGAACACTTGATGAACGCAGCGGTCAGTTGCAGGTCCGCGCTGATGCGATCAAGAAAGCATCGCTCTCGAAGATGATCGAAAATGCGAAAACAGCGGGGTTCTACGATGAAGAAGAGGCTGCTCGAGGATTAGTTCTCCAGCAAGCAAGCTTGAATGATGGAGAGCAGTTAGATGTCGTCGATGAGGAAGGAAATGTCATCGCTGGCGTCACCGTAGCGGTAAAAGAAGAGAATGGAGCCGTGAAGGACGAGTATTTGGGGCCGCTCGGCTCGTGGATTTTGAAGGGTATGCCTATTGAGGAGGCGAAGAAAATCCTTGGTGAGGAACCGGCTCCAAAAAAGAGGAGACACAACGAGGATGAAGAGGAAGGTCCATCGTACGAACCAAGTGCCACACGTTCACCGACACAGATTTCCGTGCACACGATCACATTGCCTGCGCGTGCGCCGAAGAAACTTCTGCTCGACTTGAAAAAAGTGCTACAGACTTTCCCCGGTCGCGAGCGCGTCCAGCTGAGTGTTGGCGGACAGATCATTCCTCTCCCGATCACCGTGAGTTTCTCGACAATTCTTCAGAAGAAGATCGACGACGTGCTCGCGGAGTACGCACTCGCAGAAAGTACAAACGCATAAGACAGAATGACCCCAGTCAAACGTCGACAATACTACCTGTTTCAGGCATACTGACAGATCCTTATGGAGCAGTTGTTCGTTACCGGCGGTGTGATCCTTTTTATCGTCATTTGCGAAATCGCTCTGTGGCTTCTCTTCAGTCGTCGCATTGCAGGTATTTGTCCACCGCAGGCCTATGACACTTCTATTTTTCGCTACCTCTCGCCTATTCGGCTGAAGATTTTTGCGATCATTCACACGTTTACGCTCGCGGGAGTGTTGGGAATTCTCTTTCTCCTTCTGTGGTAAATACCACTCCCACATTGGCGGAGTTTCCTTTCCCGGGGAAACACAGTAACGAACGGTTTCAGTTTTGTTTCCGTCAACATTGGATTCGTCTTCTCTGGCCTTTCACGAAGCTTCTCATAATCAACGTCATTCTTATCCTCTCGGGAATTTTTCTGTTCAGATCAGGGATCGCAAATGAGGAAGTTTTGCGACGAACAGTACTCATCATTGGATCCGTTTTCTTTCTCGTCGCACACTTCGAGTTTCTCATCCGCTTCTATAGATATTTCCTCTACATCGTCATCGTGACCGATAAAAAAATACACCGCATCAAGAAAACACTCATTACTGTCGACGACCACATCAGTATGGATATCTGGATGCTCCAAGATATTCAAAAATCTCAGTACGGCATCATCCAGAACGTCCTCGGTTTCGGGAGTTTCATCCTCGAGGCACAAGAAACGACACTTCGTATTCACTTTATCCCGGATATCAGTGCAAAATACGCCAGTCTGATGCACCTCCGTGAACAAGCACGTGCCCTCATGAGTTATCCCGTCCCGCAGGGATCATAGACATCACTCACTGATGAAGATTCTCCCCGTCACCGACGAAGCTATCCGCGAAGCAATTGAGACCTTAAAAAAAGGAGGTGTCGTCGCGCACGCCACAGAGACGTGTTACGGACTCGCGTGTGATATGACGAACAAAAAAGCGGTGAAGAAACTCTTCGCGATCAAGAAGAGATCAGAAGACCAGCCAGTGAGCGGACTCTTCGCCTCGGTGAATCACGCGAAAGACTTTGTGGTGTGGAACGACGAAGCAGAGAAACTCGCCGAGGAATCTCTCCCGGGCCCACTTACTTTGGTGTTATCAATAAAAAAGGACGGACCCTACCCCCTACACCCCACCCCCGCAGGAGGAAAAACAATTGGCGTCCGCGTCTCCCCCCTTCCTGTTGCGATGATGCTCGTCGCCAATTTCGGTCGGCCGCTCACAACCACCTCAGCCAACCTCCACGGACAGCCTAACCCCTACTCAGCAGAGGACATAATGGCTCAATTTGAGGGACAGAAGACCCAACCAGATCTCATTCTCGACAGTGGAAAATTGGCTCAAAATCCGCCTTCCCGGGTTATCGATCTCACAGGAGAGGTAAAGAAGACTTTGCGCTAAGACCCTTGACTTCCAGAAGTGTCAAGCGTATAGC
>JAGVCI010000007.1 GCA_020059985.1 Candidatus Peribacterales bacterium
CATTCTCCGAACGCACAAAGAGCACGTATTGCTGCAACGGATCGAGCGGCAGGAGGTTCGTCACGAGTTCCCGCGTGTACCGGCCGAGACCGGCGTGGAACGAGGAAAACCGACAATCGATTCCGATGAGAGATTTCTCTGGCATGATGACCCTATGAGGGTAGCAGAGGTCCTCGCTCGTCGGGATATACCACAGGCAGATTCTGAAATTCTTTTGAGCTTCGCGCTTAGGAAAGATCGTACGTGGGTGCTCGCACATACGGAGCTAGAGCTCACGGAAATTCAATTGGCAGACGTGCAATCACTGATCGATCGTCGACTCCAGGGAGAACCCATCGCATACATTACGGGAGAGAAGGAATTTTACGGACGCATGTTCACTGTTACTTCCGATGTTCTAATTCCTCGTCCAGCGACTGAAGGATTGATCGATGCGTTCATGCAGTTTCGTCGTGATCGGACGCAGCGCATGTTCCAGATCGATAGCGGCATCGTCGCGCTCAGTCTTCTTTTTCGAAAAGAAGGTGATGCTAATTTAGCGGTCGTCGACATCGGAACTGGGAGCGGATGTATCGCGGTGACGCTCGCACATCTTTTTCCGAATGCAGAGATCATCGCGACGGATGTCAGTGACGCAGCTCTTTCCACTGCGAAGAGCAATGCGAAGAAGCATCACGTGAGTGATCGCATCGATTTTTGCAAAGGCTCATTACTAACTCCGATCAATGATGTGAAATCTCCGTTCCTCATCATTTCCAATCCGCCGTACATTCCTGTAGGCACACCGCTCGCTCGTGACGTGTCGGATTTTGAACCATCTGGTGCGCTGTTCGCTGGGTCAGACGGGATGGATGTCCTCGTGCCACTTTTCACCGAGGCGAAGGAGCATCCGCTCTGTGAAGGGATCACCGTCGAGTGTCGGGAAGAGCAGGCGAACGCTCTTCTCGCTCGGTTTTTGTGATGGTACAGTGACCCCGTGCAAGAGTTTCTCGATTCCCTCGGCCAAGTCTCCGCCGTCATTGGCGCGCAGTGGGGAGACGAGGGAAAGGGGAAGATTGTTGATATCCTGGCCGGTCATTTTGATGTTGTTGCGAGAGCAGCGGGTGGCGCGAATGCCGGGCATACGATCGTCGTAAAGGGCAAAAAACAGGTCTTCCGCCTGCTTCCGTCAGGGTGCCTCCAGGAGAATGCGACCGTCGTTCTGGGTTCGGGAATGGTCATTCACTTGGCAACACTCCTCGAAGAGATCGCGATGCTCAAAGAGAGTGGGATCGATATCTTGAAGCGTCTCAAGATCTCCGACGAGGCGCACATCCTCTTTGACTATCACAAGGGGATCGACGCGGCGCTCGAGGAGGGGAGTGCGAAGACTGGGAAACAGATCGGGACGACGAAGCGTGGAATCGGACCGGCGTACGCGGATAAAGCGTATCGCACGGGCATTCGCATGGGACGACTGGGAGAAGATCTTGAGAGCGAACTCGAGGAACGCGCCGCTCATGTGCAAAAAGCATTCGGTGTGTCGGTGAATGTTGCCGAGGAACTGAAGCATCTTCAAAACGCCGAAAAAGTGTTTGGATCCTGTATCACCGATACGGTGATCGACCTGCACGAGATGATCGCCGATGGAAAAACCATTTTGATCGAAGGTGCGCAGGCATCACTGCTCGATATCGATCACGGGACGTACCCGTACGTCACGAGCAGTGCGACAACAGTTGCCGGTGCTCTCCAGGGACTCGGGCTTCCACCACAAGCACTCGACACGGTGATCGGTGTCGCGAAAGCGTACTGCACGCGCGTCGGCGAAGGAAAGTTCCCGACGGAAGCGGACGAGAAAACGTCCGACCGCCTGCGTGAGCGCGGAGGCGAATACGGTGCGACGACGGGCCGTCCAAGGCGTTGCGGCTGGCTCCATATCCCCGATCTTCTCTACAGCGCAGCGCTCAATGGGTTCACGCATTGGAACATTACGAAGCTCGACGTCTTAGATCAGGAAGCCGTGATTCCTGTGGGAGTGGAATCGGATGAAAACGGCGAAGTCGTCTTCGAGGAACTTCCCGGGTGGAAGCGAAAGACCTCCGGAATCACCGATTTTGAAGAGCTCCCCGAGGAAGCACAGGAGTTCCTCACATTCATAGAGGAACGAACAGAAATCCCGGTTTCGTTTATTGGTACAGGGCAAGGAAGAGAGGAAATGATTTGGAGAAGTTAGGATGCACTCGTAGAATTGACGCATGGCAGAAGTATTGCAAAATGTTTCGCTTGTGCATGTCCCCAATACACATGGAGGCGCCGAAATACGGCGATTTTTGCAGGAGGAGTTGCAGCGATCGATCGATGCGTGGCATCAGGCACTAAAGGATTGTGCAGCCGATAGAGGCATACAAATGGAAGCGCGGTTTTTGCCTGCAGGTATTCAAAAAATGTACGAGACGCCGGCAGATATTGTCACGTGTATTGAACCCACTGCCGAAGTCACTCCTTTTAGTGCAATCGATGTGGCATTACGAGAAAATCTCGCGCGCGTTGTACTCGTTTTATCGATGGAAGATGACGTACAGAAAATTGAAGACGGGGCGAATTTTGTGAATGAAGAATTTGGAGAAAAAAGACTTCTCCCATTTCATCTGGATGCATTTCTCGACGCTCGATTCGAAAATGCACATCGGATCATCAGTGATCTGCAGGGAAAATTACGTGCTGGATGATCATCCGTCTACAGTCTCCCCCCATTTCAGTTTCTCTCTGATAGTGGAGAAGAACGTGTCTTGTTTGCGTCGGAGAAATTTCACAGTTTCCTCGTGCGTGTTCACACTGACCGTGTCGCCCTGCTGCAGCGGGTGATACACCTGTCCATCAACCGTGAGGATCACCGTGGTGTCCTGGAATTTATTTTCCCGTGCCTCGATGTGCACCTCAGTTGTTGCATCTCCCGGGATCACGATTGGCTTCTGGCTAAAGCTATGCGGATTGATCGGAGTGAGGATTGTCGCCGAAATCGTTGGATGTACGACCGGTCCGCCTGCAGCGAGTGAATAGGCGGTGGAGCCTGTCGGCGTCGCAATGATGAGTCCATCGGCGTGAAAAGTCGTGAGCTCCTCACCATTCACTGTCGTGGGAAGATCGACAAGGCGAGAAATGGTGCCCTGCGCGATGACGGCTTCGTTGAGTGCGTGTGCACGAAAATCTTCTTTGCCACCGCGCGTGACGAGCACATCGAGGAGCGTGCGCTCTTCGAGGACTCCGCCACCGGTGAGAAGAACAGGGAGAAGTTCATCAACTTCATCGAACTGTGTCTCGGCAAGGAAACCCACGGTTCCGCGGTTGATACTCAAAATCGGAATGTGAAAATCCTGCATCTCCCGGACCGCGCGGAGGATGGTGCCGTCTCCACCGATCACGATCAGGAGATCGATCCCTTCGACCACGTGCATTTTGCTGACATCCTTCACGCACGGGATTCCGCGCGTGCGCTCGTTATCGACACAGACATCTGCACCGAGATCGCGCAAAATATGCA
>JAGVCI010000097.1 GCA_020059985.1 Candidatus Peribacterales bacterium
CTCGACGTGCAAAATGTCTCCACTTTCAAAGAGACGAACCACGTGACAGATCGCATTCACCTCACGGATCGCGGCGAGGAATTGGTTGCCGAGTCCTTCTCCTTTGTGTGCGCCCTTCACGAGACCAGCGATGTCCACGAATTCCACCGCTGCCGGGACGATCTTTTCTGGGTGCACCAAACTCGCGAGTGTTTGCAGTCTCGCATCGGGAACCGCGACGATTCCGACGTTCGGATCGATCGTGCAGAACGGATAGTTCGCTGCGGTCGCTCCCTTCGATCGCGTGAGCGCGTTGAAGAGCGTCGATTTTCCGACGTTCGGCAGCCCAACAATTCCCATGCGCATCGCCATGGCGGGCATTCTAGGGAGGTCATCGTGGGCCTACCAGGAAAAGGCCGTAGAGCCGTATTTTCCGCGGTTTTGGAACCACTGCTATTTCGACACTTCGAAAAGCTACAATACCGGAAATTTGGCTTCATCACGCCAAAACCCTTCACTTGACAAGTATTGACTTATAATTGAAATAGACTATTATATCTTTCCTCATGACGAAGAGATTCCTTCTGCTACTTGTGGCTGTCGTGCTCGTTGGACTCACCACGCGTGCGTTCGCCGCTGCATTCCCCGATGTCCGGGGCACGGTCTACGTCGCTGCATTCGATTACCTTTCGGCCAAGGGTGTAGTGCAAGGCTACAGCGACGGGTACGGAAGACCGGGCCACCCGCTGAATCGTGCCGAAGCGCTCAAGGTTCTCTATGCGCTCAAGGACAGTTCACGCGTCGAGAGACTGCGCAATTCTTTGCCACCAATCGCGCTCTTCCACGATATCGATCAACGTGCGTGGTATGCGCCCTACGTGGAGGCCGCATTCCAAGATCGTATCGTGACGGGGTACCCGGATGGCACCTTCAAACCGGAACGTTACCTCACCGTTGAAGAGGCAGTTGCGATGCTCCTGCGATCGCACCGTGTGCAGGGAGCGGGTCACGCTGCCGAACTCTCACCGTACATCCAAAACCGCGACAGTGAATGGTTCACGCCGTACATCAATGCTGCCATCACGAAAAACCTGGTTATGCACGTCGGACGGCTGGAGCTGGGACAACCGATTACCCGTGGTCAGTTCTTCGACATGGTGTATCGCCTCGACTATTCCCAGAAGGAAGGATGGATTGCCTACCGGGGCACCGAGCCTCAGGGTGGAGTCGTCCCAGTGACACGCGCGACAGCCGGAACTACAACCATTGGTCAGATTCACGTCGAACAGAGTGCGTCCTCCAGCCAGTACGGGTCGGAGAAGTATTTCTCCATTTCCATGCCAGATCTCGGTATAAATGACCTTTCGGTCATCCACCCGAGCGATCCGTTTACCTCCGAAGGAGTTCTCGAGCCTCTGCAAAACGGTGTGGGACACCTCTTCGGCTACCCGGGCGGCGGAGGCAAAGTGATGATCTACGGTCACTCGAGTGGCTACCCGTGGGACGTCTCGCAGTACACGAAGATCTTCCGCAAGGTCAACCAGTTGGAAGTCGGCAGCCGCATCTACGTGACCTACGAAGGGAAGCTGCACACCTATGAAGTGTCCCACAAGCAAACGATCGATGCCGCAGACACGGAGCCCTTCCGAGACGATGGCAGCGGCGAAGAATTAATCCTCTACACCTGCTGGCCGCCGGACAGTATCGCACAGCGCTACTTGGTCCACGCGATCCCGGTGAGCTCGGTTGCTCTTCGTAAATAATCAAAAAAGCGCGGATACACTCCGCGCTCTTTTTTCAAAGGCTACGAGATTAGTGACGAACGGAGTCGCGCAACTGGTAGACCTTCAGCACACGGCAGCGTGTGAGACGCGTTCCACTCAAACCCTGGCAGTGGTCCTTTTCCTCCGATGCAGACTTCTTCATCTGGGCGTTCTGCTCGGTCACGGAATCGCGGTAGCGACTGCCGGCACCATAGTCCGATCGGTCACCATCGATGACCGCATTCGGGTTGATGTGGGAAAGCTCGATCACATGAGCGGAAACGACCGCACCAGCGCTAAGAAGACAACCGACGAAGATTCCTGCGAGTGTCGTCGTCACAACATTGTGTTTGTGAGCCATGGAAATAAAAAGGAAAGAAGTAAATGTGTGTTAGTGTTATTATAACATTTTTACTCAAAAACGGCAATGATTAGGATTTGGCTCAGACAAGAGCAAAAGCACAACAAAAACACCGCTAAAGGCTGTTTTCTTATCCGATTCTTCGGAGGATTTCTCTATCGACGAACTCTTTCTGGCGTCCGTAGGTGAGGCGAGAGAGCTGTTTGAATGCTTCTGCAGCCTGCTGATCTTTCGGGTACGTCGTATCCATCCATGGGCGCGGCACCTCGATCGAGAACGGACGAGACGGCTTGCCGTCGATGCTGAGCTTCATGCATGCCTTGAAGGCATCCATGTTCACGAGATCTTGTTCCGAGAAGACTGGAGCCATTTCTTTTACACACACTTCCGCGTCCTGCGGACCAATCTTATAAAACATCATCGTTCCGACGTTGCCGAAGACTGCGCCCTTCAAGCTCACGGAGCCGCTAAGTTTGCTGTCTTTCTCCAACTGGTCAATGTACTGGTGTGCGAGCACTAACCCAAGACGGTATTTGCGTGCCTCGGAGAGTATGGATTCGATCGAGGGCGTCACGAAGTTCTGGAATTCGTCGATGTAGAGGAAGAAGTCTTTGCGCTCCGTACTCGACTGTCTCTGGCGGCGCATGGCGGCGACCTGAATCTTATTCACGAAGATCATACCGAGGAGCTGCGAGTTGATGTCTCCCACGAGACCTTTACTCAGGTTCACGAGGAGGATCTTGCCCTTGTTCATGACATCCGAGACATCGAAGGCGCTCTTCGTCTGCCCCACGATGTTACGGATCAACGTATTGGTGTAGAACTGTCCGAACTTCGCGGCGAAGTACGGGATCATTTCCTGCTTCTCGCGCTGACCGGTCTGCGCCATCTGCTTCTCCCAGAAGGAGCGCACGATGGGGTTCTTTACTTTCGAGACTTTGTACTTCTGCCACTCTTCATCGGTGAAGAGTTTCACGAGGTCGGTGATCGCACCGCCCTCTTCCTCGTCTTCCATCAGCGTGAGACAACCGTTACGGAAGTAGTCTTGGATGCGTGGACCGAATATTTCTTCACCGAACATCTTCACCATCATGTTCATGGCATCGAGTGCGATGAGGTCACGTTCCTCGGGAGTTTTTCCTTCGAGGATATTGAGTCCCATCGGGCGCTCCATATCCGCAGGGTTGAAGTAGATCACGTCATCTGCACGCTCACGTGGGATGTACGGGAGTAGATCTTCGACAAGTGAACCGTGTGGGTCGATGACGCAGATGCCGCGTTTCTGATGGAAGTCTTGTCGCGCCATAACCTGAATGATCGAAGATTTACCCGTTCCTGTTTGTCCGATGATGTAGAAGTGACGGAAGCGGTCTTCATTATTCATGTAGATTTTGCGTTTCTCTCCACGGAACGTATTGGTTCCAAGGACTAGTCCATCCTGTGGAATATCTTTCGGAGCCGGTGCCATTTTGAAGTTCTGCCATTTGATCATATCCACCTTGTTGTACTTGATGTTCGGAAGGTGGAAGAAGCTGGTGAGTTCCGTGGTGCCGAGCAGCATTTTTGGTGATTGCAAGGATTGCTTTAAGGTGCGGCGCGGAGAACGACGGATGAACCGCTCCACGATCTTTCTTTGTTCGCGGATGCGCGGTTGCACGAAGTGATTGCCTCGTACGTGGCTGAACTGTCCAAAAGAAGAGGCAATCGTGTGGAGCAATGTTTCTGCGCGCGAAGCGGAATCCGCAGATGCGACCAAACGAATGACGCAGTTGTAACCAGGTTCGTTCGCTTTTTCGTCAAGGGCTTTGCTGTATTCCTCAGCCATCTGCGTTACACGTTCACCACTCGACTGCTCTTGTTTAAGATCAACGATATCTTCGTTGGATGTGAGCAAACTAAAGACTGCGCTCAACCAATTGATGGGGTTCCACACACTGGATCCACCTTTCTTCGGGTTGAGTAGATTGGTTGCTTCCCTCTGCAGTTTGCGCTGCCAGCCCGAAGGAGATGGTTGAACAACGAACTGCACGGCGGCACCCTCACTCACTGTGAGCTTCGAGAATGCATTCGTGATGTTGTTGAATGGATCGCTCTTGAGCTGCTCGTACGATTTGAAGACCGAAGTGAAGGGTTTCCCGGGGAGTAGGGGAGATGCAGCAACAACCGATTGGTCGGTGAAAATGTTGTAGTCCTCCACCTCATCGATGATGGTATCGGGGTAAAACGATGTGATCTGCTTCTCTATGAGTGGGGCAATGCGGCGTGGGCATACGATGAAGAAGAGAATCTCTCCAGCGAGAGCGGCATACTCGAGCGAAAAGAACGGTTGTCCTCGCCAGAAGCGTTCGATCTTGTCTTCGTAGAGGCTGTGCACAGACTCGAAGAAATGTTCCATGATCCCGAGCACCTCGCGAAAATCTTGCCCAGTCGAAAACTGCTCCGAATGGGTTTCCTTGTCTTCTTTGCTTTCTTTTTTGGGGATGAGGAGCTGCAGAAAAACGAGATCGTGTTCGGCTTGTTTTTCAGCGTGGCGGCGGAGTGCCCAGAGGAGGGCACTGAGGGCGAGGAATGCGCTCGCCAAGCCAAAAAGTGCATACAAAACTGTCATCGTTCAGTATCCTATCATTGTAGCATGTTTTCCGCTCCCCCGATAGGACGGATTGTCCGAAACGCGCTCTATAGATTCTGGCGCCGTGCCCGTGCGCTACGCGTTCTTGTGCGTTCTATTCGGCATTATTCCGCTGGTCCAGAGGGGTCGAGACGCGTGAAGGGACTGAGGCTGTGGTACCAAATTCGTATGCGCGTGATCATCCGTTCAAAAAGTCCAATCACGCGGGTGGCACGCCACCGCACGGTGCGTCTATGGGTCGACGGTTTCGAGGCTTTTCGTAGAATTCGCAAATTAATCGCGCGCGCGCACCACAGCATCGTGATCCAAATGTTCATCTGGAAAGATGACGAGACCGGGAGGCAAATCGCGCGTGACTTGGTCGAAGCGGCAGACCGTGGTGTGCACATCGACATTACGAAAGAGGCGGTTGGTGATGTCTTCGAACTGCATCGTGATTTCGTCGGCACTCGCGGGAAATCTGATCCCACGTGGAGACGGTTTTGGAAACACCCCAATATCCGTGTCACTTATGCCAACGACTATAACCACGCGAAGGTCTACATTATTGACGATGAGATTCTTCTCATCGGGGGGATGAATATTGCCGATGAGCCACGCAGACTCTGGCACGACTATGTTTTGGAGTTGCGCGGAGACGAGTTCGTGCGTCAGTACCTCACCGGGAAATCGGTGCACACGCATAGCATTGAGCTGGTGCAAAACACGTTCGATGTCCGCGAGATACGCCCGACGGTCATGCGTCTTCTTTCCGATGCAACGAAGTCGATTGTCCTCGAGCAGAGTTACATCAACGATCGCGTGGTCTTGGAAACTCTCGCGCGTCGCTCGCACGAGGGCGTGCGTGTGGTGTTAATTTTCCCATCAACACCTCCGGTCCACGGCAACGCCAACGCGCAAGCGATC
>JAGVCI010000113.1 GCA_020059985.1 Candidatus Peribacterales bacterium
AGCGCACAGGAAAAATTGAGCAAGATTGAGGAGAGATTGAAGACATTGTTTTAAGAATGGTCGCAGGTAGGGAAACCTGCTCCCATAATTATTTTTTTTATCTATCAATAAAAGGGAGCGGGTTTCCTACCCGCGGACCCTTTTATGTAGCTATTGGAATATTCCCAAACATATCTGGTGCCTTGCTCTTGGTTTTTCCTCGGATCCCCACCCCCAGTCCGCGGGTAATGCTGTCTCTGCCATAGCGCTCCCGCACGGCATCGAGCGAAACTTGGAGCGTCTCCGCATGATCAGTCTCCTGTGTCTCCGCAAAAAGAGAATATTGCTCGGCTCCGGTCGGACAGAGGTCCGCAAGACACACACCACACTGGGTGACCGGAGTGCGTGGATCAAAAATACGATCGAAGCAGGAACGAATGTACGGAAAAATTTCTTCCTCGGTATCGAGGGGTTGGGGGAGCACACGTCGTCGACCATCGTGACGGTACGTCCCATCGCGCAGCCACACGAAGACAGAACGACAACTCAAGTTTTGTCTACGCATCTTCGCGATGCAGTGTGTTGCGTGCTGCAGCACGAAGCCAAAAACCTGGTGACGGTCTTTTGTTCCACGAAAGCTGCGACACCGCGAAATGGACTGCGGTGGACGAGAGTCCTCTTCGACGACGAATACGGGTTCTCCGCGAAGCTCTTGTTGCATCTCGGCACCCGGTTTCCCAAAAAGGTGCACGAGCGTCTCCGTTGGTGCGGTTGCGATGTCCCACGCGGTTTTCCAATCGTGAATTTCTGCATGGGTTTGACGCTTACGACCGATTCCAGGGATCGCTGCGGCAGGGCGATCACGGAGAAATGCTTCGATACTGAGAGCTCCCGACATGTCACCAATCACCGTCACGCCGGCAGGTTTTCTGTACTCTCCACTCATCTTCGCGAGCAGCTTTGTTGCTGCGACTCCAATCGACACCGTGAGCGAAACATTACGTTCCACCTCGCGCTGCAGGTCCTCCGCCCATGCTCTCGGCTCATCAGGAACACCACCAACGAGGCTTCCAAGGTCGATGTACCATTCGTCCACCGACATTTTTTCTACGATCGGTGCGTGACTATGGATGATCGTCTCGATCTGATCCGACGCGACGCACGCATCTAAAAAATCTGAAGGGATCGCGATCGCTTCCGGACAGAGCGGATGTGCTTCTTTGAGCGGCATCCCTGTGCGTACTCCTTTTGCCTTCGCTTCATAGCTCGCCGCGATCACACATCCGCCACCCATGCCGAGTGCGAGGAGAGGTTTCCCTTTGAGGTGCGGGTGCTGGCGCTGAAGAACCGACGCGAAAAACGCGTCTGCATCGACGTGAGCGATCATGAGACGAAGAGGTTAGAACTTTCGGATCACCCCTCGGACGACGCCGGCAACCTTGAGCTCATCCATGGCATACATGTCCGGGTACGCAGGGTTCTCTGCCTGGAGATAATACTTTCCTTTGTCACGGCGCAGCCTCTTCAAGGTGAACTCACCATCGAGCACACCGACCACAATATCGTTCACTTTCGGCTCTTTGCCCCGTTCTACGACCACGAGGTCGCCCTCGTAAATACCCGCATCGATCATACTGTCGCCCTTCACGCGGAGGAGGAACGTCGACGCCTTCTTGTTTCCGACGATGTAACTATCGAGCGTCACCATTTCTTCCGCCTGCTCTTCGACTGGTGCGGCAAACCCTGCAGCGATGGGACCGAAGAGCGGAAGCATGATGGGCTTCGCTTGGCCCTCATCACTCTCGACGAGGTCGATGATCTTGATGCGTCCCTTCGGATCCTTCTCCAAGTGTCCCTCGCGCACGAGCGCGTTCACCACTTTCGCGACGGCATTCTTCGACCGCACACCAAAGGCGATCGCGAGATCAGCGAGAGAGGGGGAGTAGCCCCGCTTCGTTTGAAATTCGCCGATGTAATTGAGCACGGTGCGCTGGTGAGGGGTGAGGGTCATAGAGAAGTGGGAGACGTTCGTTCACCATGATAGGTGTACGATCGTATCGCGAGCAAGGATGAAGGCTAGCGCGAAGAGGAGATTTGTTTTTTGATTGTTTGATTGATGAAGGATTTCGAGGATTTCGACGATATCGAGGATCTTCGAAATCCTCGATTGCTTCGATTCCCTCGAAATCCTTCGGTGTGTATTAATCCACATCAATGATATCCAACTCTTTCAACTTACAGAGCTCCATGTAGGTGAGTGTCCACACCGTCTGACCGAAGACTTCGAGGTACGCGAAGAGATAACTGGCGAAGATGATGAGCACGAGACCAATGAGTCCACCGATGGCGTAGCTTAAGGCGTGTGAGAGGACGAAGGTGAGGGCGAATCCGATACCGAGAATGATGCCTGGGATGAGGAAGATCATCAGCGCATTGGCGGCGATGCGAAGGACGATGACGAAGAAGAGGAGGAGGAGGAAAACGATGTGTGCGAGGTAGCTAATCACCAACTTAAAGCTCGCTTTGAGCGCGTCGCCGATCCCGTGCTTGCGGATGACGACCGCTTCCTCGGCGAAAATGAGGAAGAACTTGAGAATGTTCGAGGCGAGGAAGAGCGTACTCACGATGGCGATCCCGAGCGGAGCCATGGCGCCGCCGTAGCGGAGTAAAAGAGAGATGACCGTAATAGTGGCTGGAATACGGCTAAGGATGAAGAATTCGTGGATCGCGAAAATCGGGAAGAAGTTGTAGATCGCGAGGACCAATCCTCCTTTCACTTCCTCTTTCTTCTGTGCCTTCGCGGCGAGTCCGATGATCGCGCCCTTCGCCATGTGTGGGAAGAGGAGCTCCACAATGACGAGAATGATGAGGAAGATAATGAAGGTGAGGAACGCCCAGAACGGAACGCTCTGGAAAATCATTTCTTCTACTTGGAAAAATCCGATGGGATCACCCTGCATGTACGAGATGAAGAACCACACCTGATACGAGAAGAGTTTCACGTTGAGCAACGTCTCGAGCAGTGCCGAGGCATACCCCCAGCGACGAATTTGCTGTTCGTTCTTCGTGATCACCCACGCTCTGGCGATGATGTCCCGGGGAGCCATCATTGCAACTTCAAGGGAAAATGAGGGACTGAAGCGGACGGTATGCGTAGTCCTCTCCAAGAACTATGGTGATCTGCCTCGTCTCTTCAGGCAATAAGGCGGGCTCTGCACCTACGTCAATTTCGAGAAGGGTGCCAAAGAACGTGGCCAATTCGGCATCCTCAGGTGTACGAGCGACCACGACAGAGGTTGCACGATCCTCCATCGAAGCGTTATCGATGTAGTCGACGTTGAACCCATACCGGATGATCTCGGTTGCAAGCGTCCGTGCCGCACCACTCGGGCCTCCAGTATTGAGGATGGAGATCACTGGTTGTGCGAGGTAGATCGAGCGAGTCTCGAAGAGAAGAGTCCGCAGGGTCTGAAGCTGCTTCCACGTGACCGGGTACTCGGGGATTGAGACCGGGAGGAGGACAGATGCTCCTTCGAAGAGATCACGCGGAGGGGAGTAGAGGAAACCACCGGGGTTCGCGAGCGTTCCGTACAAGCCATTGCGATCACTCAGCTGCATGGTGAGGAGTCTGCTCGGTTCGATGTCTTGGCCCGCACCGGCGAGCCCGATCAGCTCACGCAGGGAGAACGTGTACTCGACGTGATCAGAGAAGATCTTGAGGAAGTCGACGAGGATCGTCGGGTCCTTGTGCCATTCAAGGGAACGCGCCTTCTCGGCCATCGCTTTGAGGAGCTGCTGCTGGCGCTCGGAGCGGTCGAAATCGCTGGTCGTATGGCGGCTGCGGGCGTATTTCAGCGCCGTCTCGCCATCGAGGGTTTGGCGGCCCTTCTGGATCTGAAAGGTCTCGAACCCAAAGCTCTTATTGGGATATTCAAGATCGACGATGTCGTAGGGGACATCCACTTCCACACCTCCCAGGCGATCAACGGCTTCCGTAAATGCGGTGAAGTTCACCTTCACCGCGCCGTGCATCTGGAGTCCCATCTTCCGTCCTAATTCCGCCGCGATTTCGCGCATCGCTTCGAGGGATGCATCCTTCTCCGACATGTCTTTCTGGAAGTGCAGATAACTCTTGTAGTCGCGGTACATCGAATTGATCCGACCAGCACCCATCTTCTCGGTATCGAGCAGGTAGAGATCACGCGGGAGCGAGAGGAGAACGACGCTCTTTGTCTTGGTCGCATCAATGCTCGCGATCATCAGTGTATCGGTAAGGTCTTTTCCATCGTGGTCCTCATCTCCCTGACCCATGAGGAGGATATTCGTGAACCCGTGCTCATCGACTGGAGGTGGCGAACCCGTCACCGAGGTAAATGACGACAGGCTGATGATGCGCATGGCGACCATCGCGCGCGTGACGGCCGTGAGGAGCGCGAGTCCGAGGAGCGCGGAAAGCAAAATAAGGAGGAGCCGCTGCAGAAGGTGGATGCGACCACTCCTTTTCTTCTCCGCTTCGGTCCTCGTTCTCCAGTCTCCGTACCACTTGAGCATCGGACGCCCAAACTCGAGCGCCACGAGCGCCATCCGTTTCCACGGAAGAGACCTTTTCGGCTTGTCCTTAAGCGATCGAACAGTAAAAGACATCCCGGGCAGTGTAGCGGAAGAGAAGAGGAAAAGCGCGCGGTTTTCCACCCTGATTTTCCATGCTTCAGAGCGGATTTTCTATCCGCGATGAAGCACCCACAAAATCGCGATGAGGATCGGTTGATGAATCAGGTAGATCAGGAGCGCATGTTTCCCGGGCCACGTGAGGACCGTGAGAAATTTCGACTCGATCTTCACTGGTCTGCTCGTTTTCTGTCCGTAGAACACATCACCGAGTGCCATGCCGATTAAGACGACACCAAACCAGGGGAGCAGCGGATAGAGATCGATCGTCTGAAAACCCGGTGGGACGAATCCGAAGGGAATCAGCAGAGAAGTGGGAACGACAGATCCGATCGTGAGTCGTCCAATAGCGACGAGGACGACGCCAAGGGGGATATTCCAGAGTTTGAGGCCTCGGAAGAAGGGTTGCAGTAGTGTGCTGACGGCGATCAAATGCAGAATGCCGAAGCGGACATAGATACTCGGGTCAAAAAGGTACGTGACAAGGGTGATCATCATCGCCCAGAAGAAAATAATGGCCGCACGCTTGGTGAATTTTCTGAAACGCAGGGATGCAGGTGTCCTGTCCCACGACACCACGAAGCTGACGCCGACAAGCATAAGAAAGAGTCCGCCGGTGGCGTTCGCGAGCATGCGCCAAGGACCGACGGTAACCGGCAGATCCCATCCAAAAATGAAGACGAGATCAAACGCGATGTGATAGATGATCATCATCACGATCGCGAGAGTGCGGAGCAGATCTATCTCGGGGTGGCGGTAGGCTTTTTGCACGTTGCTATACTACTCCTGTGCTTCAGGGTCGTATGCCTCCAGAGGAGGAAACCTGACGCCGGAGTACACAGACCTGCCATTTTTCGTTGCCACTAATTGGAACGTGCCATTGCGCATCCGCTTCGAAGTGTATGTTCGAAGGAGAGTGCGTCCTTTTTCGGGATGATCTGCAGACCGCAGGGCGAGTCCGAGTTTTTTACGTAGTTTGTTCACCTCTCGCGCGATTTCCTGTTTGCTCTCATATGTTTCAAATGTGGTTCCTGCTAATGCAGCTAGGTGCTGTGCAAAATCTGCTCTAAGTTCATCACATGTTTTGTTTGTTCCTTGAGCAAACGCATCGAAGTGTGCGAGAGGGCTCTGCGTTGTTTCAGGAGTTCCCATAAAGGGATGAAGTGTACCCCCAAAAAGCTGCGCTGAACAATCTCCTTACCTTTTCTTCGGCCACAACATCATGGTACTCGCGATGAGCAGGACGAGCGCAATTACCCTGAGGAGCGGCACGTACGGCATCAGGAAGAGGAGGCTGAAGCTCGCACCGAGCGCCGTGATCGGGAGGAGCAGACACACGGGGCAGAGGAGAGCGACCACCCCGATGGTTCCGGCGATGGCACTCGCATTCCTGGCTCCCACGGGACACGTGCCGCGTTTTCGTTGGTAGGCAAAGAGGGCGATATTGAGCGAGAAGAGGAAGATGAGGAGAGCCGTGAAACCCGTTTCGGTGTCCGTCGCGCGCGGGCGCGGGAGAGTCGGAAGGTACGGGTAGAACATGCCCAGCTCCCACGCGAAGAAGAGTCCGGTGAGCACGAGCGTGCAGACAAAGACGAGCCAGAAGGTGCGGTCACGGAGAAAAAACATGCGCGGGTAGTTTATCATTTGTCCTCGATAAGGAAATCGAGGGAGTCGAGGACCTCGAAGAAATCGAGGTTTTTTTCTATCCTCGAATTCCTCGATTACTTCGATATCTTCTTATTTGAGTGTCACCTTTGCACCTGCGGCCTCGAGCTTCTTCTTGATCTCTTCTGCTTCTGCCTTCGGTACACCTTCCTTGAGGACCTTCGGTGCGCCGTCGACGGCTGCCTTGGCATCGCCGAGTGCGAGACCAGTGACCTCGCGGACGACCTTGATCACCGCGATTTTCTGAGCGCCACCATCGGTGAGCTCGATGTTGTAGTTGCTCTTCTCGTCAGCTTCGGCACCAGCACCACCACCAGCGGCGGGAGCTGCAGCCATAGCGACCGGAGCAGCGGCGGAGATGCCGTACTCCTTTTCCATGTATTTCACGACGTTGTTGAGCTCAACGACGTTGAGTTTAGAGACTGCATCGATCACTGCCTGCTCGGACTTCGAGAGGGAGATGCTTGTTGCTGCGTCAGCCATGATAAAAGGGGGAAAGAGTGGGAGGAAAAATTACGCGCTTGGTTGGGCGTCACTCGGAGGAGTGGCGGGGGTTTCTGCTGCCGGGGCAGCTTCGACGACAGCCGCAGGAGCGGCAGCAGCCGGTGCTTCAGCTTTCACGAACCCACCTTTGTCTGCCATCTGGCTAAGCGCACGTGCAAATCCTGAGAGAGGAGAGGAACACATGCCCGCAAACGAGGTGAGCGGAGAGTTGAGCATCATCATGAACTTACCGAGGAGCTCTGTGCGGCTCGGCATCTTCGCGAGCTCGACTGCCTCTGCGGCCGTGAGCAATTTTCCATCGAAGATACCGCCGATGAGAGCGACCTGGTTGTGATCTTTGGCGAACTTGAAGGCGACCTGCGCGCCCGAGAGGGGATCTGCGAAGCTGAAGATGAGAGACACTGGTCCGTTGAGCGCCTCATCGGCGACTTCCGGCAGGCCCGTGTTCTTCGCGGCCAACTGGAAGAGCGTCTTCTTGGCAACTTTCATTTCCGCATTTGCCTTTTTGAGTTCTTTGCGGAGCGCGCTGACATCAGCGACGTTGAGCCCGATGTAGTGGGCGAAGATGATCGACTCAGCGGACTCACACTTCTCCGTGAGTTCTTTGAGCAGAGCCTCTTTTTGGATACGGGTGACAGCCATGGGGGCTAGTGGGGGAAATAGAGGTGGGACCCTTCGATTCACACTTCGTCGCTTTGCTCCTCAGTGTTCACTCAGGGTATTTGTCCTTCGGACAAATAAAGGTCTCCCTTCGAGTATTCGACCGGGAGACCAACGAGGCACACGACACGGGGCACAAAGCCTGAGCCTCATGATCGATGCTGTATGCCTCGGAGGGACTTACCTTCGGCCATCAGCCTAATGCCCTCGGTCTTCGGTCGGATGGAAAGTTTACGAATATACGGATTTCAGTCAAGAAAAGGAGACACATTTCGGCATCCTCCGATTGGAAAATAATGCAGAGATTTACGCAACTCTCCGTATTTTACCCGGTAGAAGGGTATGATCGGCCTATGCGCGTTCTGCTGCAAAAGGTCCTGAGTGCCGAGGTGAGGGTGGGCGACGAGACGATCGGCTCCACCGATCGGGGGTATCTGCTGTTCCTTGGGGTGATGGAGGGAGACACAGAAGAGCAAGCGAGTTGGCTCGCGGAGAAGGTGACGAAGCTGCGGCTCTTTCCCGGGAGTGACGGCACGATCAACGATCAGTCGATCCTCGATGTCGCCGGCGGCATTCTCGTCGTGTCGCAGTTCACCCTCGCGGGTCGCACAGAGAAGGGGAATCGTCCGGACTACTCGCGTGCTGCTCCTCCAGCCATTGCGGAAACATTGTACGAGTCGTTCGTCGCTTCACTTCGTTCTTTGGGTGTGAAGAGCGTAGAAACGGGTCGCTTCGGTGCGTCGATGGAAGTGGCGCTCATCAATGATGGCCCGGTGACGCTCGTGCTCGATCGGTAAGAATGATGATGACCATTCGTCGCTTGAAGTGGAGCGCTATTTCGCTGGTTTCCTGTATTTCTTTCTCTTCAACTTCATTGATCTTCGAGGCTCCTTCCTCATACTATAGAAGATCCCTCTCCCCAGAAGTTGTGCAGTCGCCGAGTACGGATATCACCGGGTTCCTCGACCGCATCGAGTCGGTGCACCGCGGCTTTGACCGTTCACGCGTTCTCGAAGCGTATCAGTTTGCTGAAGAACTCTATGGGGAAGAGAAACACTGGACCGGATTTACAGTGTTAGAACACGTTGTGAGTGTGCTCGGGACGCTTGCGCCTTTCGAGCCCGACGAAGATACGATCGTCGCGTGTCTGCTCCACCACGTGCTTATCGTGCAGCAGAGCATCACGCTTATGGAGCTCGAAGACCGGTTCGGTCCGACGGTCAGAAAATTAGTCGCAGGTGTGCATTTGATTTCCAACGTCTCCACCGATCAGCGCAACTCTGTCCAAGATCTGCGACTGATGCTGCTCACTGTCTCTGAAGATCTGCGCACCGTACTCCTAGCGCTCTGCGACCGGTGCGCGGTGCTCCAAAATATTCATCGCGTTACTCCGGAAGAGGCGCGCCAAGTCGCAAATAGTGTCCTCAACGTTTTCGC
>JAGVCI010000053.1 GCA_020059985.1 Candidatus Peribacterales bacterium
ACAGGTGACCTACACCGTGAAAACAGGAGAAGACTATTCCGAAGAGAAGAACTACATCGTTCGCCTGAGGGATGGCACCGCCGGGATCGACATTTCCGCCTACCCGCTCCACCTTTCTGCGCCAGACCGATCCGTGTTCGAGTCCTTCACGCTCGCCCTGCGCGAGTCATGGATCATGACGGTGCAGACGGTGAAAGGAATCGGTCAGCTCTTCCTCTCGCTCGCCGTGCGCGGCACCGTGCCGGAAGGCATCACCGGAATCGTTGGCATCGCACAACTCACGCACGTCTCCGTGCAACAAGGCTTCATGACGTACCTGCGGTTGGTCGCACTCCTGAGCTTGAGTCTCGCGATCCTCAATATTCTTCCGTTTCCAGCACTCGACGGTGGACGCCTCCTCTTCGTGGTGGCGGAAGGCATTAGTCGACGTCCGGTGAATCGCCGCTTCGAGCTCGCAACGAATGCCGCGGGGTTCATGTTCCTCATTCTGCTCATCGTTCTCATTACCTTCTATGACATCCTCCGTCTCATCACCTCTTAAAGAAGAGGGGGTGATTTCTTCACCGGCAGAGACGGACCTGCGTGATTTGTGGATGCGCACGCTTGAGCTTCTCGAGCCGCAGATCCAGCGGTCTCAGTTCCTCACGTGGTTTCGCGACACGGCAATTCTCAGTCGCGAAGGAACGAAGCTCATCATTGGTCTCCCGCTTCCGATGTGTTTGCAGTGGCACATGGAGCACTACCGCACGCCGACGTTCGATTGTGTGAAGCAACTCGACGAATCCATCGATCAGATCGTCTACGTCGTGGATGGCACACTGAAGGACACGCCGACACGCACGGTGAACTTGATCGAGCACTTCCCGGAGCAAAAAAAGCGCAAACTTCCTGGTCGTCAGGAAGTGAAGCTGGCGGAAGGCATCGTGAGCAAAATCCTCTCGCCACGGTACATGTTGGAAAATTTCGTCGTGGGTTCCAGTAATCGTCTCGCACACGCAGCGTGCCAAGCAGTCGCCGCTGCGCCGGGTGGAAAATACAATCCACTCTTCCTCTACGGAGGAGTCGGACTTGGGAAGACGCACCTCCTGCAAGCGACCGGAAACGCAATTCTCCGCCAAATTCCGAAGGCGACGGTCGTCTACACGACGAGCGAAGATTTCACGAACCAAGTGGTCGAAGCCATCCGCACGCAGCGCATGGAACAGCTCCGCGCACGCTACCGCCGGGTGGATGCGCTCATCATCGACGACGTGCAGTTCCTCACGAATAAAGAGCGCACGCAGGAAGAATTTTTCCACACATTCAATACGCTCTACGAAGAGCGCAAGCAGATCATCATCTCCGCCGATCGTCCTCCGACGGAGCTCCTCCTCGAGGATCGTCTCATCTCGCGCTTCGAGCGCGGCATGATCGCTGACGTCGGTGTTCCGGACTACGAGACGCGACTCGCGATTTTGGTAGAGAAGGCGCGCGACTATCAGCTGTTCCTCGACATGAAAGTGCTGCAGTTCATCGCGGAGCACACTACACGCAACGTTCGTGAGCTTGAGGGAATTCTCATGCAGGCGGTTGCTCTCTACGAACTGGAGCAGAGCATGCCGACCGTGAAAAGCATCGCAGACATCATGCGGAAACTGAACAAAGACCCGCACGACAAAGAAGAGGATGCGCCTGGCTTCGAGCCGCCGGTGGTGCGCAAGGCGACCTTCCAGGATGTGCTCGAAACGACGAGTGCGTACTACTCCGTCTCCGTTCAAGACATGATGGGCGCGTCACGCGTGCGCGAAGTCCTCATGCCGAGGCAGATTGCGATGTTCCTTGGGAAGAAGCATCTTTCCCTCAGCTTCGTGCGTCTTGGAGAGATCTTCTCCAACCGTGATCACACGACCGTCATGCACGCCGTCGAAAAAATCGAGAAGCAGATGCAGAACGATCCGCAGCTACTCCGCGAGATCCGCGCTCTCGAACGCGAGATCGGGATCAGTCGGTGATTTATCTTTGGCGGGGAGAAGAGATTTTCCGTAAAGGCGGAAGTAGATTTCCTGTTGGAGCTCCGAAACATCACCAGCACTCTTGTCGCCTGCTAGCGCTTTCCCGAGTCGATTTACCAGGTCCTTGTTGCTGACCTCTTCAAGCGGTTCTTTCTTTGCTTCTGCCATGAGCGAAACCTACGCGCCCTCTTTACTGGACGCAACGAATGGGTCTGATACGCTCTGCGTATGGCGAAGGAGAGCCAAATGCCGGCAGTCGACGATCTGTATAAGTTGCGTCATTCCTTGGCGCACGTGCTTGCGCAGGCAGTCCTCAAGCTCTGGCCGGAGACGAAGATCAGCATCGGGCCGCCGATCGATTACGGTTGCTACTACGATTTCCTCTTCAAGGATCCGATCTCCGATGAGGATTTCAAAAAGATCGAGAAGGAGATGCGATCGATCATCAATCGCGGACAGACCTTCGAAGTGGATACGCTCTCCGCAGACGATGCGATCGCATTCTGGAAGAAGCGGGGACAGCAGTTCAAAGTCGAGCTCGTCGAAGACCTGAAGAAAGAGGGAACGAAGGAAGTGACGCACTACCGGAACATGGATGCGAAGGGAGAAGAAATGTTCGTCGATCTCTGTCGCGGCGGACACGTCGAAAATTTGAAAGAGATCCCGGCAGACGGGTTCAAACTGATGACACTCGCGGGCGCGTACTGGCGTGGCGATGAAACGCGAGAGCAGCTCACGCGCATCTACGTTGCGGCGTTCCCATCCAAGGAAGAACTCACCGCACACCTCACGATGCTCGAGGAAGCGAAGAAGCGCGATCATCGTAAGCTCGGCAAAGAGCTCGATCTCTTCACCTTCAGTGACATGGTGGGACCGGGTCTGCCGCTCTGGACGCCCAAAGGAACGATCATCGCGGATGAGATCGAGCGACTGGCGAAAGAAGAGGAGGCGAAGCGCGGGTACCTCCGCGTGCGCACACCGCACATTGCGAAGGGCAAGCTCTACGAGCAGACCGGACACCTCGCGCACTACCGCGAAACGATGTTCCCTTCGATGATTTTGGATGGAGAAGAGGAGTACTACTTGAAGCCGATGAACTGTCCGCATCATCACCAGATCTTCGCGAGTAACCCGCGTAGTTACCGCGATCTCCCGATGCGCCTCGCTGAATACGGACACTGCTACCGCTTCGAAGGGAGCGGCTCGCTTTTCGGTCTCATGCGCGTGCGCTCACTCTCCATGAACGATGCGCACATCTACTGCACCGAGGAACAGTTCGAGGAGGAGTTCCTCGCCGTTTGCGATCTCTACACGCAGTACTTCAAACTCTTCGGCGTCGAGAAATACGTGATGCGACTTTCCCTTCATGATCCCAAAGAACTCGGGAAGAAATACGTCGATAACGCCAAGCTCTGGATGAAAACGGAGGAGATGGTGCGCAGCGCGATGAAGAAGACGAAGATGGAATTCGTCGAAGTCCCAAACGAAGCCGCGTTCTACGGACCGAAGATCGACGTCGAGGTCTGGAGTGCGATCGGACGCGAGTTCACCCTCGCTACAAACCAAGTCGACTTCGATGTCCCGGGCAAAGTGGGACTCACATACATCGACAAAGATGGAACGGAGAAAGTGCCGCTCTGCATTCACCGCGCACCACTCGGAACGCACGAGCGTTTCATCGGATTCTTGATCGAGCACTTCGCCGGCGCATTTCCGCTCTGGCTCGCTCCGGTGCAGGCCGCGATTCTTCCGGTCGCCTCGGCGCACGAAGACTACGCGCACGCGGTTTCGAAGAAGCTCAAAGAAAACGGTATTCGCTGTCAAATTTTGGATTCGGAGAATTCGCTCGGCAAGCGCATCCGCGAAGGAGAGAAGCAGAAGATTCCGTACTTGCTCGTCCTCGGTGATAAAGAAGTGGAGGGCGAGTCGGTCGCTGTGCGCAGCACAAGGAGCGAAAAGCAAGAAGTGGTGACACTCAGTTCATTTATCACCAAAACTGTGGAGGACATCAAAGAGAGAAGGCTCCAATCTTCGATTGGGTGATCCCTGATCTACTGAAGAAATTCTGCTATCCTGTCATTCATGATGTTTGAAGCGTTTTCGTTTGGCCCGTTCCTCATCTGGACACGACTGGTGTTCCTGCTTCTGGGGATCTGGCTCTCCGTGGAGTTTTTCCTGCGGCTCTCGACGAGCGCACACATGTCGCTCCAGCACATGCGACTCCGCGCGATTTGGTATCTGGGCGCCTTCCTCGCGGCCGGCCGGATCTTTGCGATGATCGCCGAGTACCGTCTCTACACGCGTGATCTTCTGCGTATTTTTGTCGTCTGGGACGGGGGATTCAGCTTCCTCGGCGGCGCTATCGGCGTTGCTGCTGTTCTCTACTGGGTCACACGCGAGCAGCGTGCGACTTTCCTCCAGTGGCTGGATGTGTTGCTCCCAGCGACCACGTTCGGACTCTTCTTCGACTGGATGGGACGCTTCGCCTCGGGTGTGTCGTACGGACAACCGACGGATCTTCCGTGGGGCGTCGTCTACAATACGTTCGGTGTGCGCTACACCATTCCGCTTCACCCGGTGCAGCTCTACTATGCGCTCTTCTTTCTCATCCTCACGTTCGTGCTTCTGATCGTGCGCAAATACTCGCACCGCGCTGGCGCGGAGACTCTTATTGGTATTCTCCTCGCGAGTCTCGCGACGTTCCTCTTCGAATACATGCGCGGGGACACGAGTATTTTCGTCTTCGCCACGCGCATGGATTTTGTCGTGCTTGTGGCGCTCTTCATCAGCCTCGGAGTCTTTGCCGCAGTAGAGCTCTCCCTCTCGCGCAAGGCAATGCTCCTCTACGAGGTCGTGCTCCTCGGTCTCATCGGGACATACTTCCTCGTACGATCAAATCTCGGGTTCGAGTCTTTCGATCTCCGCTTCAGCCAGTTCCTCTCGGTACTCGCGGTGCTTGGGACATTTGTCTACGTTCTCGTACATCGGAAGAAATATCCAAACCTTTAAAAAATTACAAATTGCAAAAGACAAATAGTAAATAAATTCCAATTGGCAATTTTCGACACGCAAAAAATTGAGCATTGCTATTTGATATTTTGAGATTGTTTGCAATTTGTAATTTGTGTTTTGCTATTTTTCCTCTCTATACTCTGCCTCCCATGAACAGCGTCCTTTCGTTCCTCGATCCGTGGCTCGTGATTCTCGCGGATGATCCGTTCCTGCGTTCCTTTCAGCTCACACTTCTCGGGATTGGGCTGCTCGATGTCTTCCTCATCTTCTTTGCGACGCGCGACATCATGCAGCGGACGACCAAATTCCCGTTCATGATCGCGACGATCCTCTTGGTCTCGCTCCTCCCTGGCGTCGGTTTTCTCCTCTACATGCTCGTTCGGCCGGCTACGACCATTCGCGAGAGGGAACTCGAAGAGATGGTGCGAGAGCTCCTTGATGAGAAAGCGAAGGTCTGAGATCAAAAAATAGAAACCTTTCCTTGATGGACCCATTAGTCACGTAGTAGGCTGCCCGCCATGCAGTACGTGACCTATTGGCTCTGGCCGAATCCGGGCAACGCCCACTACGACAATCCCAAGGTGATTGCGCTTCTCCTGGTGTGCGCGGGGTTTGTCCTCGCATCCTTCGTTCTGCGCTACTGGCGCAAGAAGGTGCGTAATCCGATCACGAAGAAGCTCTCTCGCTCGTGGGCCTCTGCCACGCTCTGGTTTGGCATCGTGGGTCTCATCATGTTGGTGTCGCGTGTTGAGCAGGTGAGCTTCCTCTCCATGCGCATTCTCTGGGTCGTGTGGCTCGCTTCGATCCTCGTCTACATGTTCTTCCAGATCCGACTCTTCCGCGCTCGTCACTACGAGACACTCCCGCGCGAACACCGCGATGATCCGCGTGACAGATATTTGCCGAAGAAGAAACATTAAGGATTTTGAGGGAATCGATGATTTCGAAGAATTCGAGGATCGTCGATATCCTCTCTTTCTTTGATTCCCTCGAAATCTTTCCGATCAGAGAACTTCTTGCATGCAAACCTGATTCGTCGTTCAATAAGGATCGATGCGTTCCCTCGTCTTTAAAGGAATCACGTGGTACGACGACCCGAGTCCTTCGGAGAAGGATTTGCGAACAATCCAAAAACAATTCGGATTCCATGATCTCGACATCGACGACTGCTTGAGCGAACACGAACGACCAAAGGTGGAGGACTACGATTCCTACCTGTTCCTCGTCTTCCACATTCCGTATATGAGCAAGCACACGGATCGGATCGGAAAAGAGGAGGTGAACATCTTCCTCGGACCAGACTTCATCGTGACTCTGCACGAAGGGCGCATCGCGTTGCTCGATGAACTATGGAAGAAGCTCGAGGAATCCGAAGAAGTGCGCAAAACCTATTTGGACCCCGGAACAGGGTATTTCCTGTATGAACTCATGAATCAGCTCTTCGACGGGCTTTTTCCTGTGGTCGATACCATCACCAAAGAGATCCGACGTATCGAAGGCGTGCTCTTCGAAAATGAGGAGCAAGTCGACCTCCTCAAAGACATCATGAGTCTCAAACGGAACATCATTACCATGCGGTCGATCCTTCTCCCACAACGAACGCTGATCGCCACGCTCGAACACAAGAATCGTAAATTCATTTCGGAAGATCTCGCGCTCTACTTCGACGATATCTTGGACGCCATCGAGCGACAGTGGTCGCTTCTCGACACGGCAAAAGAAATGATCGATGCGCTCCAAGAAACACACGAAGCATGGTTGCAGCACAAGACCAATGCGATCGTCCGCGTGCTCACGATCTTCTCCGTTACCATGCTGCCGCTCACATTCCTTGCGAGTCTCTACGGAATGAACGTGGTGCTCCCGTACCAAGAACATCCGCAAGTATTCGGTGGTGTCGTCATCCTCATGATCTCTATGGTCGTCCTCATGGTCGGATACTTCGCGCGGAAAGGCTGGCTGTAAACAAAAATTCAAGAAACAAGAGACAAGAAACAAAGAGAAAACTGCTGTCCGTGTGATTTGTATCTTGTCTCTTGTTTCTTCATGTTTCTTTCTTCTGTCAATTTTCTGCCAACAGAGGACACACATTTTATTCACCCTCCTTGACACTCCCTCCCGTGGATAAGAGACTTTTCCTCCTATGCCTCTCAAGCACCCCACGGAAACTTTCCTTGTCTTCCTTCTCGCTATTGCCATCGCATTGACGGGTTTGCTGCTGTCGACGCTTCCGTCGCTCCCTTCGGGGATGCTGCCGTGGGTGGCGTTGTTTGCGGTTACTATCATTTATCCACTTGGACTCACGCCGCTCTTCCGTCGGAATCGCGCGGATTATCCGTTCCGGTGGTTACATTGGTTCCCTGCGCTCATGACGCTCGGGTGGTTTGTCAGTCAGCTCATCAGTCAGTCGCGTGGGTTTGATCAAGCGACCAGTGTCTACACCTGGGCATGGACACTTGTGCCTGTTGCACTTGGTATTCTCCTCATCGCACTCTTCTGTCTTAGTGTTATTCGTCGTCGTTGGCCACGTCTCGCGCTTCTTGCACTCGTGCTTGTGCCATTTGCAGCATTCGCTGTCGTCAGTCATTCGGGTCCCCGTTGGGACCGCGAGATCGCTGCTATTCTCTGGGACGCGCAGTGGTGGGAAGAGATAGGCAAAAGCCTCACGGGAACTGGTTCACGCATGCAGGCTGCACTTAATGGCACAGGAAAAAATCTCGATGTCTCCAAGGATCCGTCCGAGGAAGCGTGGCGCGAGAGACTCCGCGTGTTCGAGCGTCGACGTGAGCGTATCAGTGATCGACTAGAGCGTGCGTCCGAAAAGGGCACAGAGATCGCTGCAGACATCACGATGGATGAGAAGGACTTACAAAAGTCGTCCGATGATAAAAAGGAAATGGTGAAGGGGATGGAGACGGGAACAGGTATGGAGTATCGCGAAGCCGAGACACAGCCCACCCGTCTCCCACAGTCCGGAATGGAGCTCGGGTTTATGGGGATGCTCATGGCATCGCTGTATGCCGGAACGGTGCATCGCCGTGCAGCCAAGCGCGCGTAGTTGTGAGCGCTCTCCACACCCGTTAGGATGACTGGCGATGCCGACGATTTCGTCCCTCCGCGCTCGTCACCCTTCGACAAGCTCAGGGTGCCTCTCTAAAACTCGCTCTTCCTCTGATTTTGTGTGTCTGTGATACAAAAGCTTCATGCTCGGCAGATTCTCGATAGCCGCGGTAATCCCACGGTGGAAGTAGATTGTGTGTTGGATGATGGTTCCTTTGGACGATCCGCGGTTCCTTCTGGCGCTTCGACCGGAACACATGAAGCGTTGGAACTTCGTGATGGAGACAAGAAACTCTTTGGCGGGAAATCCGTGCAGAAAGCCGTGAATAATGTGAATACGACGATCGCGAAAAAGCTTCAGGGGCAGGCCGTCAGCGATCAGCGCACGATCGATCAACTTCTCCTCGATCTTGATGGTACGATGAACAAAGCCGCACTCGGAGCGAATGCGATCCTCGGTGTCTCTATGGCCGTCTGCCGCGCACGAGCTGGCAGTGAGAAGCAGCCACTCTGGCAGTCTCTAGCCGATCAGTTCGAGGTGAAGGATCCGTCCCTTCTGCCAATTCCGCTCATGAATCTGATCAATGGTGGGAAACATGCAGACAGCGGTCTCTCCTTTCAGGAATGCATGATCGTTCCTATGGATTTCCCTTCCTTCAGTGAAGCGCTGAGAGCAGGTGCAGAGATCTTCCACGTTCTCAAATCACTACTCGCAGAGCAGGGTCATGTGACCGCAGTAGGGGACGAGGGAGGATTCGCGCCGCACATCAAAGGTAGTGATGAGGCCTTCGATTTCCTTCTCGCCGCGATCAAGAAAGCGGGATATGAGAAGAAAGTGAAACTCGCGATCGACGCTGCCGCCTCTGAATTCTTTGTGAACGGAACGTACGCAGTCGATGGGAAGAAGATGTCTTCTTCGGATCTCACCGAATATTACGGTGCACTCGTGAAGAAGTATCCCATTGTCAGCATCGAAGACAGTCACAGCGAGGAAGACTGGGAGGGGTTCTCGGCCATGGCAAAAGCGATGGGGCAGAAAGTGCAGCTCGTCGGTGATGATCTTCTCGTGACCAATGTTGAGCGCATCGAGAAAGCTCTGGAGAAAAAAGCCGCGAACGCGGTTCTCATCAAGCTCAATCAGATTGGAACGGTGAGTGAGACCGTAGACGCCATCACGCTCGCGCAGAAAAATGGGTGGAATGCCGTCGTGAGCCACCGAAGTGGCGAGACCGAAGACACATTCATCGCACACCTTGCTGTGGGACTACGCACAGGACAGATCAAAACAGGATCACTCTCACGCAGTGAACGCACCGCGAAGTACAATCAGCTGCTGCGAATTGAGGAGCAGTTGGGGAAGAAGGCGCGGTACGAGTCGCCGTTTTAAGGCCTCTACGCTACGTCTGCTGTATTTGTTTCGGTCACCTCTGTGATGCGGATACCAGGAATACGGGCATCTCGCATTTGTCTCTTTACGGTTTCGATGATGTCGGGGGGAAGTGAATCCACCAGATGACCTTTGATCTCATCCCCTGATCGCGAAACGAGTGGAAAATGCACACCTAAATCGAACTCGATCTGTTGATGGATATGTCCCAGGTAATCTCTACAGAGATCATCTTCTTTGCCTGCTGGAGGCTGATAGTGATTGATCACTGCCTGCTTATCCACGAGTTCTACTCGCCATTTCAGTGTGTCGGTCGACATGGCTCGATGCTATCCCTCTACGAAAAGATGTAAAGACGAGAAGTAGATGATGCTTTTCTATCGCGGTTTCTCTGTGTCTACTACAATGCCGCCGATCGGGGCGTAGTTCAGTTGGCTAGAACGCTTGCATGGGGTGCAAGAGGTCGCCGGTTCAAGTCCGGCCGCTCCGACCATCCGGCTTCGTTCCTTCGGGAACTACGCCGGGATGTTACGGAGCCACGGCGTAGCGAAGCGAAGCCGGGCAAGTCCGGCCGCTCCGACCAATCTCTCGGTGATGGCCTTGCCAGAGGGGTCTGTATTTGGTTGTATACCCCACTTATTTGCATGTATTCTGGGATATTGCATAATTATTACAATTATGTTATAATAACAAGTTAAATGTCACTCTCTAAAACCGAAGCAACGGCTGCAGAGAAAGCGGTTAAAGCCGCAGAACGGATCCTCGTGATCCCGCATGCGAATGTGGATCCGGATGGTCTCTCGTCCGCACTCGCGTGCTACCAGATCTTCACTGCGCTCGGAAAGGAGGTGACCGTCATCTGCCCAGATAACGAGCCGGAATCCCTCGAGTTTCTCCCGGGGTTCGACCGCCTGGAGCACGGCATAAAGGAGTCGCAGAATTTTGTCGTGACCGTGAGTCTCGAAGAGGGAGTGGAGATCGATAAGCTTCGCTACACCGTTGAAGATCATAAAGTGAACATCATCATTGTCCCGAAGAAGGGGAGGATCATGCCGCAGCACATTTCTCTTGGAGAAGGTGGAGCACGGTACGATCTGATCGTCGTTGTCGACAGCGCAGATCTCTCACTCCTCGGATCGGTCTACACGGAGAACATCGATCTCTTCTCACGCGTGCCGGTTCTCAACATCGATCATCACATCTCGAACTCCGGGTTCGGTCAGATCCAGATGGTGGACCCGACAGCCGCGAGTGCGACCGAAGTGCTCTACCAATGGTTCTCCTCTGTCCCTGAGTGGCGCGACTTAGTCTCGGAGGATGTGGCAACACTCCTTCTCACTGGACTCATCACCGATACGCGGAGCTTCCAGAACCCGAACACCACGCCTCGTTCATTGGAAGTTGCAGCAGAACTTCTCGAGAAGGGTGCACGCCAGCAGGAGATCATTCAGCACATCTATAAAACCAAACCACTCTCGACGCTCCGGATCTGGGGTAGAGCCCTCAATCGTATCCAAATCGACGAAGAGGCGAAGATTGTGTGGTCTGCAGTGAGTCGTGAGGACCTCGCAGAGATGGCTGCGACAAGTAAAGAGACGAGTGGGATCCTCGATGAGCTGATCTCGACTGTTCCGAACGCCGATGCCTACGTCCTCTTCACCGAGCTCGAGGAAGGAGGAATGCTGAAGGCGAGCATGCGCTCATCGCCGGCGATCAACGCTTCTGCACTCGCTGCGAGACTCTTCGGCGGCGGCGGTCATCCGCGTGCAGCGGGATTCCGCGTCTCTGGGTTCCACAATTTCCAGATCGCAGTCCTCGAGACCATTCAGAAACTGCGCGACGGCATGGAGTTGCAGCGTCGCGAAGGTGATGAGGTGAGAGAACCGTTGAAGGGAGTGAAGACGACTCCAACAACAAAAGCTCGTGTTCCAGCAGCGAAACCTGCGAAGGAAATAAGAGAGAAACCGAAGCAGAAGAAAACACCGGCGATCGATATCGTCGAGGAGTTGGAACATGCAGAGGATAAGAAGAAGGGGAAGGATGTCCGTCCGGAACTGGAGTAAGAAACGCTCGGCTCAAGTTTTCCTCACGGAGATTTTTTCGGCGTAAGCGGTTTCCCCGACTTCTTTGGTTTCCTCTGGCCATTTCTCCTGTTACACTCCGGGTGTCTTTAGGCCTTTTCCTGAAGTTTCTATGCGCCTCGTCCGGGTGGCAAAAGCATTGGGTATGACTGGACAGCAGCTCCGCCACGAGCTGACTCAGGTAAATTTCGGAGTAAAACCCACCGATCGTGAGGTTCCCGATGCTCTCGCGCAGGGTGTCATTCGCTTTATCGCCCGTAAGCATGGCATCGAGGTCGACATGGCGTCGCTCGGGCTCGAGGATGACGGAGAGACGCCTGTCGGCGAAGCAGCGCCCGTCGAAGAGAAGGCTGCGGTGGAGGATGTACCGGCGGAAGTAGCTGAGGCTCCGGCAGCACCCGCTGCGGGTGCCAAGCCACGAGCGCTCAAAAAAGAATCACTGCATGTGCTCCGTAAGCTCACACTCGAGGATGTTCCGGCGGAGGCCATTCGAGCTCAGGCTGAAG
>JAGVCI010000118.1 GCA_020059985.1 Candidatus Peribacterales bacterium
ATCACCATCCCGATGATGGCTCTCACTGCGTTCGTGCTGAATGCGTTGGGCTCATGGAGAATGCTGAAGAAATAGAGTGTGGTGCCGACGGAGAGACTCGAACTCTCACAAGATTGCTCTTACACGCTCCTGAAGCGTGCGCGTCTACCAATTCCGCCACGTCGGCACGGTGGACAAATGAACAGCCACACAGTTTTATCGCGTGAGGTGCATTCTGTACAGCGATTAAAGCGGTAAGAACCTCTCTTCTGAGTCGTCTCAAGTGATGTATTCCCCTCTCTCACTATGCATCGCTACACCGCAACTCCCTACTCCATCGTCTTCTCGGCATTCGACGTCCTCCTCTCGTTTCTCTTCCTGCGATTCCTCTTCGTGTTCTTCGGTGCAAACCCGGAACAATGGTTCGTGGAGGGAATAATGAACCTCACAAGACCGCTCGTGATGCCCTTCGAGAATATTTTCCGAACGGTCGAGGTGGATGGATTTCGATTGGAATGGTCGACGATCATTGCGACGATTGTGTTCGCTGTTCTCGCATCACTCACTGTGCATATTTTGGATCTGCTTCTCGCCGATGATGACATAGCCGAGACGCACGTCCGTCACCACCACCATCGCCGCCATCATGCCTAGTGTTCTTTCGCTTCGAGGAGGAGTGGTACTTGGTGCCCTCCTCCTCTCCGGCTGTATCCCAGTGAGCTTGGCAGAGCCGCTCTCCTTCTACGGAGGCAGAGCGACACCACTCTCATTCGGGCTCTACGTCACTCCCAATCCTGAGGAAAACCCCATCGATCCACCGGAACGCTTCGAGGGCTTCCACGCTGGAACGGACTACGAAGTCTCGACAGATGAGCTGGAAGAAGAAGTGAGCGTGAGCGCTATCTGCACGGGTGAGATCGCCTACAGTGGATTTGCCGAAGGATACGGCGGGCTCGTCGTGCAACGCTGCAGAATAAGAGGAGAAGATGTTTCCGTGATCTACGGACATCTTTCTCTAGGCAATGTCCCGAAGCAGAAGAGCAAAGTGAAAGCAGGCGCACGAATCGGGATCCTCGCAGACGCGCGCACGCATGAGAGCGGTGAAAATCGAAAGCACTTGCACCTTGGTATCCACCGCGGCGAAGAGTTGGATCTGCGTGGCTATGTCCAGAGCGAAGAAGAGCTGAAAGAGTACATCGATCCGCTCACGGTGCTTCCCCAGACATCACTCAGTCTGTATCCGGGCGGCGTGCTCACTCCGTATTGGCAAGAAAGTGCAAATGAAGATAGCGCGAGCGACTGAAGCAATATAGAATTGCGGCTCATGAAACTCTACCTTCTCCTCTCGTCGGCAGTCACAGTGAGTCTCCTTACTTCCCCGTTCGCATTCGCTGCCGAACCAACATACGACGACGAGTACCTCGCCGATCAACGGTCGTGTCTCTCCACGCTCAATATTCCCGCGTCACTTCTCACGAAGACATCTTTCAAGTTGCGTGTCGAGAAGTGTATTCAGAACTTAAAAGCGAGTCGTGAGGCGCAGAGCCGCACTTCGCGGTCACGCACACGTGTGCAAGTCAGACAGGAAAATTCGCAGACCACACGCTCCTTCCTCTGGGAGCGTTTCAGTGAACAACGGAAATTCGAGCGTACCGCGAGTGATCTGCAGCAGAAAAAAGTCCTCGATGTCACGCGCCTGAAGACCGATACCACGGGCAGCCCGGTCGTCCGTCCGTCCACACGAGTTCTGCGCAAGGAGATCCATGATCGCAAGATCGATAGTACTGTGACTTCTCAGAAGCGTCGTGCGGAGGCCCTCGCCGCTTGTGAACACATCGTCAAGAGTTTTGACCGCAACAACTGTGTGCGAGAGAAGTTCAGGGATTTGGGTGGAGGGAACTAATTGTAGACAACCACAATTTTTAGCGTGGGTTTTCTGCGTTCCAGAGAGAAGTGGAACGCTAGAAATGGCTTTCTGATGAGGAAAAAACTTATTTCAAGAATTTATTGCATACCGGGGAGCGGGTTTCCTACCCGCGGACCTTTTAGGATCAGCCTCCTATGTTTCAGAGACACCCTGTGCAACACAGCGCAACCATGTTCATCACGACCAATACCAAAGATCGTCATCCGATCTTCGGTCAGCCGGCCTGTGCCCGTGAGGCAATCGAAGCAATGTACCGGGTACAGATCTTCAATCCATTTTTTCTCCATGGGTTTGTGATCATGCCGGACCATTGTCATTTTCTGGTGACCGTTCCCGAGCCGGGTTCTATTTCGAGAATCATGCAATCCTATAAACGCGCGGTGAGCTTCGGCATTTCTCTAGGTCCTATCTGGCAATCGCGATTTCATCAGAAAATTCCCACTAAGCCTGAAAAGGTTTTGCAGTACATTCATCAAAATCCAGTGAAAGCAGGGTTATGCAAAAATCCCGATGACTATCCTTGGTCATCAGCATCTGGGAAGTGGGATGTCATGGACCTAGATGTTTGGTAACCAGAATGGACCGCGGGTAGGGAAACCCGCTCCCATTCATTATTTTAATCATATACTTGCAGTTTTTTTGTAACCCTGTCACTCTTTGCACAAGACTGATAATTTAATTAATACTATTTCATCTTATGAAAACTTCTGTTCCAGAACTTGCTGTGAAAATCGAACCGCTCGGTGACCGAGTCATTGTCATGCCGCTCGAGCGCGAGCAGGTGACGAGCTCCGGCATCGTCATCCCCGATACCGCCACCGGTGAAAAGCCACAGGAAGGAATCGTCATTGCGGTAGGTAAAGGTGGAATCGGCAAAGATTCCCAGGACCCGAGCAAATTTCTGAAAGTCGGAGACAAGGTGCTCTTCGGCCGCTACGCCGGAGATGAAGTGAAAATGAAAGACAAGAAAGGAAAAGACGTTGAAGTGAAAATCCTTCACCTCGATTCTGTCCTCGGAAAAGTTTCCTAAATTCCCTCCTCTACTCGCTCTTCCCCTTTTTTTCCATGGCCAAGCAACTCCTCTTTAGTAACGACGCACGCGAGAAAGTTTTTGCCGGTGTCACGCGCCTCGCAAACGCCGTCCGCGCCACGATGGGTCCGAAAGGACGCAACGTCGTGATCGATAAGAAATATGGTTCACCGACGGTGACCAAAGATGGTGTGACCGTCGCAAAGGAAATCGATCTGGAAGATCCATTCGAGAATATGGGAGCGCAGCTCGTGCGCGAAGCGGCAACGAGAACGAATGACGCCGCAGGAGATGGAACGACGACCGCCACTGTGCTCGCACACGCGATCATGGAAGAAGGCCTCAAGCACATGACGTCTGGATCCAATGCCATTGCGATCAAGCGAGGCATCGAGAAGGCCGTCCAAGCTGTGAGCGCAGAACTGGAGAAGATGAAGAAAGTCGTGAAGAGCCGCAAAGAATACGCAGCAGTCGCAACGATCTCTGCACAGGATGCCGAGATTGGTGAGCTCATTGCTGAAGTGGTCGAGGAAGCAACGAAGGATATTGATATTCAGAATGCCGTGATCACGGTGGAAGATGGAAAGACGCTCGGCCTCGAGAAGGAATTCGTCGAAGGCATGCAGTTTGATAACGGCTACATCTCGCAGTACTTCGTCACCGATCCGCAGCGTATGGAGGCGGTCTACGAGAAGCCGTACATCCTCGTAACGGATAAGAAGATCAGCTCGATCCAAGAGATTCTCCCGCTCCTCGAGGCCATCGCTCAGCGCGGTCGCAAGGAAATCGTGATCATTGCAGAAAACGTTGAGGGTGAAGCACTCGCGACTCTCGCACTGAATAGAATCCGCGGAACCTTCTCCGCACTCGCCGTGAAAGCCCCAGCATTCGGTGAGCGCCGAAAGGAAATCCTTCGAGACATCGCCGCACTCACGGGTGCTCGTGTGATTAGCGAGGAAGTGGGACTGAAGCTCGAGAACGCAACGATCGACGACCTCGGTACCGCTCGTCGCGTGGTTTCCGATAAGGACAATACCCTCATCGTCGATGGTGGTGGAAAGAAGGGCGAAATCGATGCGCGCATCAAGCAGATCAAAGCCGCACTCGACACCTCCACATCGGACTTCGACAAAGAGAAACTCCAGGAGCGTCTCGCAAAGCTCTCCGGTGGTGTCGCCGTCATCAAAGTTGGTGCAGCGACAGAAGTCGAACAGAAAGAGAAGCGTCACCGCGTGGAAGATGCCCTCCAGGCAACTCGCGCCGCCGCAGAGGAAGGAATCGTCCCGGGAGGTGGAACCGCTTTCATCCGCTCGCTCAAGGCACTCGACAAACTGAAGGTGGATAACAAAGACGAGAAGGTTGGCGTAGAGATCGTCCGCAACGCCTTAACAGCACCCACACAGACGATCGCCGATAACGCCGGCGTCTCGGGCAAGGTCGTCCTCGAGAAAGTGATGAACGCGAAGGGAGATGAGGGCTACAACGCGCTCACGGATACGTACGAAGATCTCGTGAAGGCGATGGTGATCGATCCGAAGAAGGTCGCCCGCTGTGCTCTCGAGAACGCCGCCTCCGTCGCGTCGATGTTCCTCACGCTCGAAGTCGCGATCACGGATATTCCGAAGAAAGAGGAAGCAGCTGCTATGCCTCCAGGCGGAGGGATGGATATGATGTAAGGCTTCATGGAGGGGAACCAACGGTTCCCCTCCATGGGCCACCCCTCCCTTAAAAGGAGGCGCTCCAGGCAAGCAAAGCTTGCCTTCGCGCACTTCGTAATAATAATTACGACAATATTAAAAACCCAAGTTTTCTCTACGAATCACAATCTCTTCGCCACGCTGCACGGTATTCTTCAGCATGTAATCCGCGAGATAATTTTCGATCGCTTCCAAGATAACGCGACGCATTTCGCGTGCGCCGAATTCGATGCTGTAACCTTTCTCGACCAATGCATCGATCACCGATTCCTCGATCGTCAGGCGGATACCGCGCTCACGTTGAAGATCGGCAACGATGCTCCCAAGCAGCATGATCGCGACATAGCGTGCTTCCTCTTTGGTGAGCGGATAGAAGACGAGCACCGAGTCGAAGCGGTTCAAGAACTCTGGCGAGAAGAGTTGCTTACCCATGATCTCGTCCATCAGTTCCTGCTTAAAGGCATCACGATCAACCTCAGAGTGTGAGCGGAAGAAATCGCGGATGAAGAGCGCACCGGCATTGGAGGTCGCAACGATGATCGTATTCGTGAAGTCGATCTTCTGTCCCTGGTGGTCGATGAGTGTTCCTTCGTCGAGGACTTGGAGGAAGAGGTGCAGCACCTTCGGGTGCGCCTTTTCAATTTCGTCGAGGAGCACCAACGAGAACGGTTTATCTTGCACACGGCGCGCGAGGTAACTCTTGTCACCGGACGATCCGACGATGCGTTCGACCGAGGACTCCGACGAGAACTCGTTCATATCCAAACGAATCATGCGATCGACAGCACCGAAATATTCCTCGGCGAGAACCTTCGCGGTGTGCGTCTTTCCCACTCCGGTCGGTCCCAAGAAGAGGAACGTCCCGAGCGGACGATCACCTTTGTGAAGCTCAAGCCTGGCGCGCTTCAGCGTGCTCGTGAGGGCGCGAACCGCCTGCGATTGGCCGACAATTTTCTTCGCGAGTGTCTCTTCCAAGTTGAGCAGGCTCGCCTTCTCGTCCGTCCCCAGCTGCTGCACGTTCATCTGTGCCTTCTGCGAGATGATCTCGCGGATGTGTTCTTCACGCACAAAGGACTCCCCGTACTTCCGCGCGATATTCACAGAATCTTCGAGGACGTTGACGGCCTTGCCCGGGAAGGCCTCCTGGCCCAGGTAACGCTTACAGAGCGTGAGGATGCTGCGAAGTGCCTTGTAGGTCACGTGCACATGATGACGATCCTCCAGCGTGAAGAAGTGCTCCATGAGCACGCTCATCGTTTCGCTGTCGGTCGGCTCATCAACCGTCACTTTTTCGAAGAAGTGATCGAGTGTCGGATCACTCTTCACATAGCGGTGGTAATCCTCGGTACTCATGATGCCCACCAGCTGGATGTTTTTTTCCTGCACGAACTTCATGAGAATACCGCGCACTTTGTCGCCACCCGCCTGGAGCATGAGCACGAGATCGGGAATGACGAGGACGAAGCGTCCGGACTGCTGCGCCTTTTTGAGTGCATGAAGCAGGAACGAATCGGGGTTGGTGGTACTCGAAAGGAGTTCGGCAGTTTTGAGTTCCACGACACGAGTGAACGCCTGGAAGCGATCACGCTCTTCTTTACGAATCTGATACGTAATGTTTTCGATCAGCGTTTTCTTTCCGACTCCGACACGACCGATCAGAAGCAGATCGTGGAGCTGAGATTTTTCGAGCACGCGCATCGCGGTCTCGCGTTTCTCTGCGTGAATGCGGGTGAAGCGTTTTCCTTTCCAGAGAATTTGTTCACTCAAGTCCGTCGTGAAGCGATCGAGCTCATCGGTGTACCCCATGATCCACGAGCGGCCCACGCCACCGAACGATCCGAGAAGCGACTCCGGGGACCAAAACGGTTCCTTCGCCTCGAAGCGCGCATGGAAGCTCTCCCAGGTAAGAACCGCGTGGAGATCTTCCTGCGAGAGATCACGACGATTCAGAACACCTCCAAAGGACGGAATCTTCTCGAAGAAGAGCGCAAGAATCACTCCAGCGTCTATGCGATCTTTTTCGAAACGAGTCAGCGAATCACGAGCTTCTCGGAGAAGCTCACCGACATCGATCTCGCCCGCTTCGTTGAGCGCTGTCGTCGCAATCGTTTCAAACTCTGTGGCTTCCAGCCCAAGCTCTCGAATGATGAAGCGACCCCCCGGCGAGCGCGCTGCGGCAAAGAGCAGGTCTTTGGGCTTCACTGAAAGTGGATGACTGATGCGATGCACGATGTCGATCGAGAGATACTCTTCCGGCGCCGTCGTGTTCTTCCCTGTTCGCTGTTCCTCGACGAATGCTTTGTCGATGTAAGAGCGTAACGCGACGAGCGGGAACAGGAGCAGCGCAATTGCCACCATGAGCGCGGTTGCTCCAGAGCTCTGCAGCACGAAGAACGCGATCGACAGAATGATCGCGTAGATGCCGATGGCGACACCTCCGAAGAAGGTCTTCAGGAGTACTGAAGCAATGAAGACTTGCGTGCCCGTGATATCGATGGACACGCGCTTCATACGAAAATGAGTCGGAGGAAGAAGAGCAGATCAAGGAGAAGTAGCACGGGGAAGATGAGCCACACAGTGATCGTCGCGAGGAATGTCGCGAGACACAGCACTTCCATCGTGAGTCCAACGACGAGCGCCGTGAGACGGAAAACCAAGCCGATCGCACGCGATGTCATGTTGAGCGTGAACGCTTGGGCGATGACTCCGATGTTGAATCCCTTATGTGGGTACTCATCACGAATGCTCTTCCACGGAGAGAGCAGTGTTTTCACGAGGAACAAGAACGAAAAAATCTCCCCAAGCGCTCGCACATACGCTCCGTAGGTCTTCGTCATTCTGACCGGCGCCTCCAAGAAGTACCAACGCAGGAAATGCAGGCAGAAAGCCACCATTGCCTCAGATTTGCCGATGAGGAAGCTGATTGGCATTGAGGTAGATGAAATCTCAAGATTATAGCAGAAATGAGCCTAAAATTGAATGCCAAGCAGGTCCACTGTGATCGCAGGGGTGCTTCCACTAGAATCCCCCGTAATGGCTGGATTCTTCATTGTTTTTGAGGGCCCCGACGGGAGCGGTACCACGCTCCATAGCAGACTGCTTTCCGAGCGACTGACCGCTGAGGGCATGAACGTACTCCTCACTTTTGAGCCGACCGACGGGCCGATAGGGCTCGCGATTCGCGAAGAGCTCACAAGTGGAAAAGGCCTTCCGCCGCAGGCGATCCAAGAACGGTTCTCCGCTGATCGTGCGTGGCACGTGGAGCACGTCATCGAGCCAGCACTGGAGGCGGGAAAAGTCGTGATCTCCGATCGCTACGCACTCTCGACTCTTGCGTACGGCGAAGCCCAAGGAGTCGATCCTGCGTTCTTGGCAAAGTTGAACAAAAATTTTGTACAACCTGACTGTTCTTTACTCCTCCTCCCTCCCTTCGACGTGTGTCAGGAGCGACTCCGTCGTCGCGAAGTGCTCGACTCGTTCGAGAAGGAGGAATTTCAACGAAAAGTGCACGCGATTTACGAGAGATTCGGTCAGGGCGATCCTCACCTCCAAGTCGTCGACACGAGCGGAGAGAAGGAAGAAGTCGCAGAAGAGATTTATCGAAAGGTGAAATCTTCCCTATGACACGGCTACGCAATTGAAGGATTCATATCGGCGTAGCGCTACGCCGATGTTGATATTTTTTCACAAGCATCTGATGGTGCATTTTTTTCGCGCAGCCGTATGATACGACCATGTCCGCTCTCATCCTCTCCGGCATCGACGCGGCTGATGCGTGGCTCAAGGAATTGAAACCACTCGTCAAAAAGCTCGACCCGCATTTGGTCGTCGTGCAAGTCGGGGATGATCCGGCGAGTAGCAGTTACATCAAACAGAAGATCAAAAGTAGTGACGCAGTCGGCATGCGCGTGACGCACAAACATCTCCCCGAGAAGACTTCCATCGATGAACTGTTTTCTCTCATCGAAGAATTGAATACTGATGACGACGTGAGCGGCTTCATCGTGCAGCTGCCACTCCCCTCTTCCCTGCAATCCCATGTGCCACAGGTGATCCGCGCGATCGATCCGAAGAAAGATGTCGACGGTTTCACCGCGTATAACCTGGGGAAGATGTTCCTCTCGTTGGAGTACGAGCACTTGCCGCCCGCAACACCCGCCGGCGTCATTCG
>JAGVCI010000075.1 GCA_020059985.1 Candidatus Peribacterales bacterium
GGCACTTCGTGCCTCGCTCCTCAGGATGACACAGCGGGGCGTCTCGAAGGGTGGCATTATTAATAAGTGTGACGTGGCGGTTTATCGAAGGATGGCGTACTCCTCAGGAACCTGTGGTGAGCCTGACGAACCATGACGTACTTTTTACACAAAATAATTTCATTCTTCCTACGTCGTTGGGTCCGCTCCAAAATAAATCTCCTGAAGTTTTTTACTCTTCTGCACTTCCGCAGGGGCACCCGAGAGCGCAATTTCGCCAACATCCAGAACGATGACGCGGTCGCAGATTTTTGCGATGAAGGGAAGATCATGCTCGATAATGAGCACCGTCTTGCCCTCAGCTTTCAATTCTCTGATCAAATCAGCCACTTGGATCGTCATCTTTGGGCTCACACCTGCTGTTGGCTCATCGAGGAGAAACAATTCTTTCCCGCTCTTTAGTGTTCGCGCGATTTCGAGCAATCGCATCTGCCCTCCCGAGAGGGAACCGGCCTTTTTCTTTGCAGAGGAGGTGAGACCGACCATCGCGAGTGTCTCGCGTACGACATCTTTCAGATTCCCAAGTGCTTTGCGCGCATTTTTCGGCAGTGCCTCGAGCGCGACGAGAATATTTTCCTCGAGTGTCATCTCGCGGAAGATGCCGAAGTTCTGAAACACACGCCCGATCCCATGCTTGGCGCGCTCGGATGGGCTTAATTTTGTGATGTCCTGGGACTCCAAAAGAATGGATCCTCCCGTGGGCTTCAAGAACCCCGAGATGACATTGAAGAGCGTCGTTTTCCCAGAACCGTTCGGGCCGATGAGGCCAATGACCTCGCCCTGCTCTACGGAGAAGGTGATCCCTTTCAGGATAGAATGCTCACCGATCGAAAGGGTGATGTTATCGAGGGAGAGGAGAGGCATTGGCTGTTATTGTAGCGAGAATCCGCGATTTACAAAGACTACCTCCTTGCAAATAGGAGTTCATTTTCCCCATGAAATGGGAGATTCCCATTGATCCGGACAAGCTTTCTTGTCAGCATCATTCGGTATTTTTCTCCCAATTTTCCATGAAGAAGCTTCTCGCTCTTTCTTCTCTTCTTGCCATCACGCTCGCGGCTTGCACGCCTGCGTCTGGCGAAACTATCAAGATTGGTTACCTCGGTCCGTTGACTGGTGATGCCGCCGCGTACGGAGTCGATACGCTCAATGGTGTCCGCATGAAGGTCGATGAGATCAACGCTGCAGGTGGGATCAATGGTAAGCAGATCGAGATCGTCGCTGAAGACGGTCGCTGCAACGGAACGGATTCCTCTTCTGCCGCTCAGAAATTGGTTCATGTCGATAAAGTGGTCGCCATCATCGGTGGTCAGTGCAGCGGTGAAACGCTCGCAGCTGCTCCGATCGCAGAGGCTGCAGGTATCGTGATGATCTCTGCTCTCTCCAGCAGTCCGGACGTCACGACCGCTGGTGACTTCATTTTCCGTGACTACCCAAGCGACGCTCTGAAGACGACAGCCATGGCCGGTTACTTTGAGACGGAAGGCGTCACGAAGATCGCAATGATCACGGAGAACACGGACTTCGCCACAGGTTTCCGCACATCGCTCATCGCGGACCTCGGTGAAGACATGATCGTCTTCGATGAAATCGTGGATCCAGGAACACAGGACTTCCGCACGCTCCTCACGCGTCTCCAGGGAACGGAATTCGATTACTTCTTCCCGAATGGTCAGACACCTCCTGCTATTGCCGCCATGGCGCAACAATTCCGCGAGCTCGGTTTCACACAGCCGATGATCAGCCACGACGTTGGCGATAGCATCACATTGGTCGAGATCGCCGGAGATGCCGTCGACGGATTCCGCGCCATCAGCGTGCCGAACGCCGGAGAAGGTGAGCCGTTCGAAACGGCTTTCACTGCGAAGTACGGCAGCCCGCAACAGTCACTTGGCTTCAGCGCTCATGCGTATGATGCTCTTGGCGTACTCGCTCAAGCGATCGGTGCCGCTGGAACAGAAGGAACTGCGATCCGCGATTACCTCTACGCACTCGAGGGGTACGAGGGAATTGTCGGTAACTTCCACTTCGACGATAACGGAGATGTCGTGGGCGTTCCCTACGTGCTTCGTGAAGTCCAGAATGGTACATTCGTGACGGTCGCGGATATCGCGGTCGCCCCGAGATAATGCAGCTCCTCGTGAATGCTTTCATCGCCGGCTCGCTCGCGGCTCTGATCGCGGGCGGGCTGGCTTTGGTATACGGTGTGCTCGGGATCTTCAATATTGCGCTCGGACAGATGGTGCTCGTCGGAGGATACGCGACATGGTGGTTACACCAAAGCGTAGGACTCCCGCTCTTTCTGAGTATTCCCGGCGGCATCGCCATCGGGGGACTGGTCGCGTGGCTCGCGTTCGAGATCTTCGTGAATCCGTTCTACAAACATCATCGCTTTCTGCCGCTCGTGACGACCATCGCACTCAGTATGATTCTCGATGGCATCATTCTTCTCCTCTTCGAGGAACGCCCACGCAGTATTCTCCCCGGACTCAAGGAAACATTCATCGTCTACGGTGCGCGCGTGAGTATCGAGCACATTGTCTTGGTCGTCGTCACACTTCTTCTGCTCTCGCTCCTCGCGTACGTACTCCATTCCACTGCTTTGGGTCGACGCATCCGCGCGGTGACTCAGCATGATCATGCGGCGATGAGCCTCGGGATCCCGGCTCCGGTCCTTCACCGCGTCCTTTTCATCATGAGCGGTGTGCTCGCGGCGTGCGGAGGCATTTTTATTGGCATAGATCAAAGCCTGACACCCACGCTCGCGTTCGCACTCACCATCAAAGCGTATGCGGCCATCATCGCGGGGGGAAACGGGAACGTCTGGGGTGCCATTCTCTGCGCGTATGTGATCGCGCTCCTCGAACAACTCGTCATCGGCGTGCACTGGTTCAATGTGTTCTATGTGCCGGCCGGGTTTCAACACACGATTGCTCTGCTCTTCATTATTTTCTTCCTCTTCTTCCGTCCTCAGGGGCTCTTTGCCACCCGGGCGCGGACTGCATAAGGACTCTGCGTATGGATTTCTTCTGGCACATCGTCATCACCATCGCGCACACACTCCCGACCTTCCTCGGGTATAACCTCGTCTTCGGTCGAGGGAAGATCCTGCACTTCGGTCCGTATGGTGTCTCGATTGCAGGGGCATACGCGCTCTTCCTGACGCTGATGCATACGCAGAACTACGCGCTCGCGATCCTCGCGGGGCTCGCCGTTGCTCTCACCATCTCTTTGCTCTTCGCATTCCTGTCGCTTCGACTCACGCCGGATAGTTTCGGAGTCATGTCGATCGCCATGCACCTCGCGATGATTGCGGTCGTGCTGAATTTTTCTTTCTTAACGCGTGGAGCGCTGGGACTCCCGAGCATCCCGCGGCTTCCATTCCTCGAGGAGATCGAAGCTCTCGCGATCACTGCCATAGCGATCGCCATCGGGTTCGCATTTCTCTTCTATCGACTGGAACATAGCTCGTTTGGTCGTGCGCTTACTGCGCTTGCTGAGCATGAGTGGCATGCGAAGTCTCTCGGCGTGAATCGCACGAAGGTCACGGTCATCGCGTTTCTCCTTCTCGCCGTCGCGCATGTGCATGGGAACTTCTTCTACGGACAGCACATCCAGTTTGTGCACCCCAATGACTTCCAGTTCTCACACTTCGTCTTCCTCATCATGGTGATCGTGGCGGGTGGTCCGGGAAGTATGCGTGGCGTCATCCTCTCGGCCGTCCTGATCACGCTTCTCAAAGAAGGAATTCGTTTCGTCCCACTGATGCCCGATGTCCTCGGGCCGATCCGTTTGATCCTCTTCGGGCTCATCCTGTTTGGTGCAGTCTGGTGGCGACGCGATGCACTCTTCCCAAAACAACGCACTGTTTGATGGATGACAGAAGCCACCCTGAGCTTGCCGAAGGGTGGAGGAGGGATGTGCTCTTTCCCAAGCAGCGGGTCGTCTAGAATTAGCACTCTTTGCTTGCAAGTGATAATGTCCTATGTTACGCTTCTTTTGTTCTATTTCCTTTCCACCATTCTTTTATGGTTACAGGTGGTGGATGCGGTGGCTGCTGCTAAGCACCCTGCGTCTCAATTCAAAAGCGCTCCGAAAGGGGCGCTTTTCTTTTGCTCCCTTTATTCGCATTGCTTCGTACTTGTCGTATACTTTCGCCACGTTTTCCGTGGCCTCATCGTCTAAGGGTTAGGACGCCAGGTTTTCAGCCTGGTAATCGGGGTTCGAATCCCCGTGGGGCTGCCACTCGACTCGCTACGCTCGCTCGTGGCCTCCGGCCTCTTTGTTTAAAGTAAAATAGGGGTCGAGTGTCCCGAGCGAATCCGAGCGGAGCGAGGATGAGCCGAGGAGCATAAAATCAGATATACTGACAAACCAATGTCTCACTATTTTTACCTAGCGCGGTGTGCCGATGGGTCCTTGTATTCAGGATCCTGCAATAATATTGAAGCGCGCGAATCAAGGCACAACGAGGGAAAAGGTGCGAGATACACTCGATCACGAAGGCCAGTGCACATTATTTACTTTGAAGAATTTGAGACTCTGGTAGAAGCGCGTCGACGGGAGGCGCAGGTAAAACCTTGGAACAGAATGAAAAAAGAAAATCTTGCACAGGGAAAACATCCGACGAAAGGGTTTGAGCTCAAAACCTCAAATTAATAACTCAGCGTCAGTGACCCTTCACCAGAGATACCTGCGGCACTGCCTTGGCCATGCACCGGTACCGTTTTGTTTGATTGATTCACCGTGCCGGAGAAGTTTCCTGACGCAGGGAAGATAAATGCGCAACTCCCTTTCCCGGTTCCACTGATGGAGCCACCGTTCCCACCTGCGTACGTTCCTTTGATCGTACCATCGCAATCACCGGAGAAACTTCCTGTCACCGCGCCTCCTTCCAGAGGGAAGGAGATAGAGATCGAGACCGAGCGCGTGGAACCTTTCACCTCTTTCGAGATTTCACCGGTGGCGGTCACGCTGCCTTCTGCTGGTTTCTCTTCTTCCTCGTCGGACGTGAGCATCTCGAGAGCACAATCGAACGGATCCATGCCTATGCAGGCCTGGGACCCGTAGATGAATCCCATATCCATCATGAAGAACAGGAAGATGATCAGGATCAAAATAATGAGGATCCCAAACGGACTCATCCCTGGGCGAGAGTGTTGCCAGAACTTGAGCGGCTCAGTCATGCGACGATGCTATCACCCGGCATCCGCGTGTCAAACATCATAAAACACGGCCCCGCACTCGCAGGGCCGTGATGTACGTGCTCAAAAACTAGAGACCGGAACACTCTACGACTGCAGCAGTGTTCTCACATGAGGAAAGTGTTTCGCCATTCGCACAGACATCGGAACCGAGGCCACCCTTCATAGTGTCGGTTCCTCCTCCTCCATCCATGCGGTCATTGGCGATGTCGCCCTGGAGGGCGTCGTTATCCGTGCCTCCACACATCACGTCGGCATCGTTACTACCGATGAGCGTGTCATTGCCGGCGCGACCGATAATGAAGTCGAGTCCGTTGCTGCCATCGAGAATGTCGTTACCCGGTCCGCCATCGAGCCTGTCGTTGTTGTTGCTACCGTAGAGTTTGTCATTGCCGCCCTCGCCGAACATTTTGTCATCGCCGTTACTTCCGTTCAGCGTGTCGTCATTCCCACCAGCACAGACGATGTCGTTGCCGTTACTCGCGTTGATAGTGTCTTTGCCGCTTGTGCCGACCATGACGTCGTTGCCACCTGTGCCGTTGAGCGTGCCGGTGTAGGGCGATCCACTCGACAATCCGCCGTAGATTGTGGGTGATCCTGGTGCGTTGCTCACGAAGATGGTGGCAGTCTGACCATCACAGATTGGGGCAATCACACAAACGCTTGGTTCATGGACGCAGCTCCAGCCAACTTCCACTGCACAGACCGCGGAACATCCGTCACCGCCGAGCTGATCACCGTCATCACAGGTCTCGGTACCTTCGATGTCCGCATTTCCACAGGTCTGCGGATCGCAGGCATCTCCCGTGCCGTCGTTATCCAGGTCTTCCTGACCCGGGTTCGCGACGAGCTCACAGTTGTCCGGTCCATCAAGGACGCTGTCATTATCGTCATCGGGATCTACACAATCGGGGATGTTATCTCCGTCGGTATCCGTCGAGAGAGAGGCATTGTCATTCGGGTCCGATCCGCAGGCGATTTCGTCCGCGTCCGTTTGGCCGTCACCGTCGGTATCTGTGGGTTCGATTGTGCAGGTCGCAGAACAGCCGTCGCTGCTTGCTACGTTTCCATCGTCACACTCTTCGATTCCTTCGAGTGCGCCATTTCCACAGGCAGGCACATGTGTCTCGTCATTGTCTGTTGGGGTGTAGAGACCAGTCAGGACATTGCCGTTGTCGTAACATCCTGGGTCTGCCGCGTCGATGAAGACGTCCTCGGCGTCCACGTTGTCTACCGTGTCGTTGCATTGGAATGTGCTCTGACAGGTCGAGGAGCACCCATCGCCGTTTGCGGTGTTTCCATCGTCACATTGCTCACCTGCTGCGAGGTTGAGGATGTTATCGCCACAGATCGGGAGAGTGCAGTTTGCTTCGCATGTTGCGGACTGACCAGCTGTATCACATTGCTCGCCGCCGTCGACATTGCCATCACCGCAGAACGGAAGAACAACTTCTGTCTGACAGAATTCGTCACAGCCATCACCGTTTGCCGTGCCGCCGTCATCGCACTGCTCACCAGCCTGGACGATACTATCGCCACAGACGGGGAGTGTGCAGGCGTTCGTACACTCATCATCATTGATCGAATCTCCGTCGTCGCAGGTCTCCGGGGAATTCACGACGTTATTTCCGCAGAGGTTGGAACAGCCGGTGGCGAGGTCCGAAACTTCTGCGCCCGTGAGAGCACGGTCGTAAATGCGGATCTCATCCAGGGAGCCGGCGAAGTGCGGTTGCAACAGGTAGCGACCGAAGAGGAGATCGCTGCCCGAGGTAATATCCCCGACGTTTGCCGTGTTCGTTCCGACCAATGTGCCATCGACGTACGTCTCGATCGTGAGCGCTGCGCCGCTGCGCTTGTACACGCCCGCGACATGGTGCCACTGACCGTCGACTACGTTATTACCGAGGAACGCGTTGTCGTTGATTCCACCTGTGCCGTATCCGAAGAAGTTCACGCGGCCGTCAGAGTAGAAGTAGAGTCCCCAGCCGTCACCGTCGTAGTTCCCCATGACGGAGCGATTGCCGGTGAGGGTTCTCGCAAAGAGACTGACCGTGAACTCGGAGTTACCGAGAGCAAAGTCACCGGAGTTCGCTGCGCGGACAACATCATCCACTCCATCGAATGTGAGGGAGTTCGTGCCGCCAGCGAGCGGTGCACCTGCACCAGTCCAGAGTGTTCCATTCTCGAGCGTGCCGTCGTTCCCGAGCGTGAGGTCGACAGTGTTCGTCCCACTTCCTTCCTCCAGTGGCCAGTGGCCAAGCATCGCACCAACGGGACAGGCGTTAGCGACTTCAATTTGGCATGACGCGTCGCAGCCGTCACCGGTAGCGATGCCTCCGTCGTCGCACGTCTCTCCGGCTTCAATGGCATTATTTCCACAGATCGTAGTTGTCGTGCCGCTGCACGTCAGGTTGCACTGATTTGGATTGCCATTGAGTCCGCCATCATCACAAGTTTCTGGAGAAGTCACGATTCCATCTCCACAGTCGACGGTGCACACGCTCGGCTCTGCTGGTGTGCATTCATATCCCGCTTCGACGGTGCAGGACGCAGAACATCCATCGTTCGGATTAGTGTTTCCGTCATCGCAGGTCTCCGGAGCAGTCACGATGGAATCCCCACACTCCGGGAGTTGACAGGCATTGGTGCAGCCATCGTTGTTATTCACATTCCCGTCATCGCACTCCTCGCTTATCTGATCTGGCGCGCCATTTCCACAAGACACCGAGTGCGTTTCATCATTGTCCAATGGCTGATAGACACCAGTCGAGACGTTTCCGTTGTCGTAACATCCTGGATCAAATTGATCGCTGAGGGCGTCTTCCGCGTCTGCGTTGTCGACTCCATCGCTACACTCCACAGTGACCTGACAGGTAGCGTCGCATCCATCTCCGAGAACGATGTTCCCGTCATCGCACTGTTCACCCGCTTCAATAACGTTATTGGGGCAGACAGGAATCGTGGTCCCATCACACGTCGCATTACAATGATTGGGTGTTCCATTTAACCCCCCTTCATCGCATGTCTCCGGTGGAGACGTAATGCTGTCACCACAAACTGGTGCCGTACACGAATTCGTACATGCATCAGTGTCAATTCCATTGCCGTCATCACATTGTTCATTGGCGCCATCGTTGTCGATGCCATCTCCACAGAATTCATCGGCACAAAGCGCAGTACACCCATCACCTGACAACGTATTTCCGTCATCACATGTTTCCCCCAATTCGATGAAATTGTTTCCACAGGCCGGTGGGTCACACGCATCACCAATCCCATCGTTATCGCCGTCTTCCTGGTTAGGGTTAGCGACCAGGTCACAGTTATCCGGTCCATCCAAGTCTCCATCGTTATCGTCGTCGGCATCGACGCAGTCTGCTTCTAGGTCTCCGTCAGTATTCGGGAAGCCTTCATCTACCTGGCTGTCTCCATCATCATCCACTCCATTACAGACCTCTGGGATGGGGGTACAGACACTAGGATCACCGGTGCAAGAGTAACCGGTTTCCACGGTACAGGTCGCGGAACATCCGTCGAGCGCTGCCAAGTTTCCATCATCGCAAGCTTCTGTTCCCTCGACATCGTTGTTCCCACAGGTCTCTGGGTCACAGTCATCACCGATTCCATCGTTATCGCTGTCCTCCTGGCCGGGATTGGAAATTAAGTCACAGTTGTCATCATTATCAATGAAGCTGTCTCCGTCAGAATTCACAGCTGTATTCGTGAACGTACACGTTACGATGTTCGCTTCATCGAGGTTGATCGTCGCAGAGCGCGCCCCAAGGTTTGTTGTTGTGCTGGCATCGCCAGTGTCATCACAGACGATGGACGTGACGTTCCATCCGGCAACTGCACTCTCGGTCACTGTGTAGTTGGTTCCTCCCGGAGCTACAGCTCCCGAGAGTGTTAACGTCATAATATTCTGAAGAACACCATTGCCATCATCATCGAGAGAAAAATTGAGGGCTGTCGTTACACTCGTGAACGCAAAATTCTGAGAGTGATCGGGAACAGAGTCTTTTTTGATGATCAACACTCCTTCAAAATCGTTCGCTTCGCACTGGAGAATAGTCGGGCCATTATTTCCATTACAAAAGTCCTGCCCATTTCCACCATTGACAGTATCCGTTCCGTTTCCACCCCGCAGAACATCGTTACCATCTTCTCCGAAGATCGTATCTGTGCCGTTCCCTCCATTCACCGTATCGTCACCATCGCCTGCACAAATCGTATCACCATTTTGATTTCCATTTATCGTATCTGCTCCACTGGTCCCCACCATCACATCTGCGCCACTCGTGCCGTTCAGAATATCTGCATATGCTAAACCATCGTCTGGTCCTCCTACGATGAATCCCGCCTCGACATAGATGTCCGCTGTCTGACCGTTACAGAGTGGTGCTGCGGCAGATGCCGTGAGTGGTGGGAGAACCACGAAGATTGATAAAACAAAAATCGGCAGAAAAACTTTTGAAAAGTTTCTGCGCAAATGAGCGAGACGCATAGTGGGAGAGGAGTGGGAGATAGAAAGGGATGTATTGAATCAGTTGTGCCTACTGCGTTACAAGATGTGGCGTCAATGCAAAGCCGTGGGAAGGACTTTTTCGCGAGTAGACAACATTTAATGTTCTTGCGCGAGCTTCGCGTTCATTGTGGAGCACGCGCTCTTCTAGTGGTGTTACACTTTGCATGTGGAAATGATGCAGTCTTCGTCACCGGCAGGCGCCCCACACAGTACGGTTCTCGAGGAGAATATTCCGTGGTTCATGACTCCGTTTTTTGAAAAGATGCTCGAAGAGTCTTCGCTCTCCGAGAGTGACCGCGCTCTCGTCCGCGCGTACGCGAAAGACGGATATGTGGTCGTCGACGTGCAGTTCGATGGATTTGATGCTGCAGTCGAACGTATCCGTGGCGTACTCCAGGAAAAAGTCATCGGCCGAGATCGATTGCAGGATGGCTGGGTGGAGAGCGCGGATATTAAAACTCTCGCGACGCTTCCCTCCATCGAGAGAATCCTCACAATCTTCTACCGGCGCGATCCGATTCCGTTTCAGACGTTGAACTTCGTGTATGGAACCCAGCAGCGCACGCACAGCGACTCGCTCCATTTTAATTCCGTCCCGAACGGATTTATGTGCGGAGTCTGGGTTGCCCTTGAAGACGTCGATGAGAAGAACGGTCCGCTCCATGTTTATCCGGGCAGCCACACGCTCCCGATTCTCGACTGTCACGACTTAGGACTTCCTTCTGGTCGAGAGCATTATCAGGAATACGAAGAGGCGATCCATCGCTATGTGGGTGCCGTGGGCCTCCCCAAAAAAGTGCTGAACGTGAAGAAAGGACAGGCGGTCATCTGGTCTGCGAATGTGCTCCATGGAGGAGAGGTGATTCGCGATCCCGATCGCACGCGGCTGAGCCAGGTGACGCACTACTTTTTCGATCATTGTCTCTACTACACGCCTCTGCACTCCGATCCCTTCATCGGCAAAGTGCATCTGCGTCATATCCGCGATATCCGCACGGGTGAGAACGTGCCCAATATCTACGGTGGTCGCGTGATTCGCTCAGTTCCCGAACCTGTTCCTGAGCCGACCACTACTCAGCTCGCCAAAAAATTAACGAAGCGTGTGCTCAAGAAATTTTTCTGACCCTCATGACTCATTTTTTCTACCTCGCTCGGTGCGCAGATGATTCACTCTACTCAGGGACGTGCGTCGATCTCGTGGATAGAGAGAAAAAACACAATGACGGCACTGGTGCGAAGTACACGCGGTCACGCCGACCGGTGGAGATCATCTATCACGAGGAATTCGCAACGCTCTCTGAGGCACGGCGTCGGGAAGCCCAGGTGAAAACCTGGACGAAGGAAGAAAAAGAGAAGTTCATTATTTCTTCCCAGCGACCATAACGATCGCAGATCCGACGATGGCGCCGAGGACCACGGCCCAGGCGGTATCGACCAGAGCGAGAGTCGAATCCCAACCCGTGAGGAGGCTGGTATTCACGAAGTTGATGCAACTTCCTGCGAGGAGACCGAGCATTGCTCCGTGCTTGGCGCCTTCACCCACCGAGCGATCTTTCGCTGCGGCGAAGACGAAGTACGTCATGACCGCTGCGGCGATCACTTCGAACGCGATGAGGAACGGCGGAAAGTCCGCGCCCATAGCGCCGCCATTGATCGCGGAAATCCGCGTGGCGTAGAAGTCATAGAGCACGACGTTGTGCCAGACGATATCGCCGATGATGAAAAGTACGAGCGCCGTGACAAAGCCTTTGATGGTGCGTGAGTTGATCATGGCAAGTATTCTATACCTATGTGCAAGGCAAAAAGCTGCTGTAGAATCTTCGTCATGACTGTTCGCATCTCTCTTCCAGCTCTTTTGATCCTCCTCAGTGCGTGCACGATGTCTGCACCCACCGATCAACATTCGGATCATTCTCAAATGGAAACACATTCGAACGATGAATCCACTCTTATCATTGAAGATCGTAGTGGTCCGTCGGAGGTTGCCTTTGCCGTGCAAGGTCCTCGGGGTATTTTCACTGATTTTGGGATTTCACATACAAAAGAGATGCACCTGATCATCGTGCGAGATGATCTTCGACACTTCGCGCATCTTCATCCAACTCGTGATCGAGAGGAAACGTGGAGCGTATCATTCACACCACCCGCACCCGGAAATTATTGGATGTATGCGGACTTCGTAGAGGCGGATGCCACACCGCACACATTACGGTGGGAGCGAAAATATTCCGGAGACCCCGAGCCGCATGGCATCGTTCAGGATTTCTCGCGCGAAAAAACACTCGATGGCATCACGTTCGAGGCCGAGAAGATCTCGACCGCGAACGGTCAGGAGTTTCATTATCACATTACCGACGTCACTGGATCACTGGTCACTCCGGAAGAATATCTCGGTGCGAGCGGTCACAGTGTGCTCATCTCACCCTCGGGAGATTTCGTGCACACCCATCCCAACCACGGAATGGATCACGGAGATACGGAGGGCATCGTTTTCATGACTGCTCCTCTGAGTGACTCGTTCTACCGGTCTTTCACTCAATTCCAAATTGATGGCGTCGTTCGCACGGTCGATTTTGACTGGGAAAGATAGCTCCTATATTCCCGACTTTCCGCTCTACAATCAGACAAAAGGGGCGTACAGTCTCGTCACATGCAAACCAGTGACGCATCGACACCAGGGGCAACGGGATTTGAAGCGCTTGGAATTGATCCGCGCTTCCTCAAAGTCCTCACCACGCGCGGAATTACCACTCCGACGCCCATCCAACATCAGACCATTCCGGCTGCACTCGAGGGGAAAGACATCATCGGGATCGCGCAAACCGGAACAGGAAAAACGTTCGCCTTTGGTCTTCCTCTTCTCCAGAGACTTGCGTCTGAGAAGGGGAGAGCGCTCATTGTCCTACCCACGCGCGAACTCGCGCAGCAAGTAGAGGATGCGTTGATGCCGTTCGCGTCGACCTGCGGGATCCGCATGGCGGTGTTCGTTGGTGGAGCGTCGATGCACCTCCAGAAAAAAATGCTCAAGAACAATCCGCGTATCTTGGTCGCGACTCCGGGAAGACTCAATGATCACCTGGAGCAGCGTACGGTGACGCTCAAAGAGGTGAGTATCCTCGTCTTGGATGAAGCGGACCGCATGCTCGACATGGGTTTCAAGCCGCAGATCGATCGCATCCTCCAGCATGTCCCGCGCGAGCGTCAGACATTGCTCTTCTCCGCGACCATGCCGCAGGAAATCATGGGACTCGCGTCCGCGGAGATGAAACTTCCTCTCAGAATTGAAGTCGCACCGAGTGGAACGACTGCCGACCGAGTGGAACAGGAGCTCATCATCGTCCGACAGGAGAATAAACTTGCTCTTCTGCAGTCAGTCCTCAAAGATTTCCAAGGATCCGCTCTCGTTTTCTCGCGCACGAAGCACGGCGCCAAGAAAATCGCGAAGGCACTCAACGTCGCAGGGTTCAAAGCGGCGGAGATCCACGCAAACCGCACTTTGGGTCAGCGCCGCGAAGCACTCGAGGGATTCAAGAAAGGTCGCTACCGTGTTTTGGTCGCGACGGACATCGCCGCGCGCGGCATCGACGTCACTGGAATCGAAGTCGTCATCAACTATGACCTCCCGAATGATGCTGCAGACTACGTGCACCGCATCGGTCGCACGGGTCGTGCTGGCCGCGAGGGTCACGCTGTCTCGTTTGCGACGCCGGCTCAAGCGCGCGACGTCCGCGATATCGAACGACTGATCCGTGCCGAGCTCAAACGCCGTGCACACCCAGCTCATGCGCCGGTCACCTTCGAATACGAACCGCCCAGAGGCGGCCGCCCACCGCAGAAACGCTTCGGGCAATCACCATTCCGCGGCAAACGATCCTTCGGCGGACGCCGTGGCGGAGGTGGTGGTGGAGGAAGAGGAGGACACCGCAGACCAAGTCGATAATCAATTCTTCATCTCCACGAGCTCCACTCGTCCTGCTGCTCCTGCCACTTTTTCTTCGATGGCCATGTTTCCCACGCCGGGACAGTAATATTTGTTCTCTACGACGGAGGGATCCAGTGGCGTCCAATCTTCAGTGACGATACAACCGTCGAAGGAACCCGCACTCGTGGTGACGGTCACACCCGTTGCGAGTATTTCGCCCATGTCTTCAGCCTCACCCGCGAGAAATTCCTGTCGATAGGTGTCACCAACCGTGGGCGTCGCCTTCATGACGATGCCTGGCTTTGCACCGTTTACTCCTGCCTCCCACGATCCCTCGTGATCCGCTAGGACGCCGTCCTCGTAATTATTCACTTCTTCACCGAAGTACCAAACGTTTCCTTCTCGGTCCTCTGCAAACCAGTCGAGTGTGTCTTCGACGATCTCGCCGTTCTCCCACACGCGGTCTCGGACGACAATGGTCGACACACCCATCACAGTTTTGGTATCCGCAGTGACCTCGATCACGATGCGCTCCACTTTTCCTTCGTCATTTACTCCTTCGTAGGTCCAGCTGCGTCCCGGCGCGAGTGTGAAGAGGGGATGATCCACCCTTGAGGAAAAAGTTCCCGGATGAATGACCGGGTTGTAGTTTGCACCGTCGTTATCATCGATCACGATGACGTCGCCTCCTTGGCAACCGGTGAGCGCGAGTACACAGATGATGTTCGCTGCGAGAGAGTGGAGCTTCATAGAGAACGAGTATACCGCAACTGCCATTCATTATTTACATTACTTCTGTTGTCGTTCCTTCTTCCACCGTTGCTCCATTTTCCCAATGCGATCGTGATCGAGTCCGAAGAAATGACCGACCTCGTGCCACACCGTTTCGCGGATGACGCGAGTGACGTCCTCCTCAGACTCCGCGACCATGCGAATCGGCTCTATGAAGAGCGTGATCTTGTCCGGGATCTTGCCGTTGTAGTTCCGACCCCACTCATTCAACGGGGTACCTTCGTAGAGACCGAGCAGGAGCCTCCGTCCCATTTTCTGTGGCCCGTTATCAATGACAATGATGACGTCCTTGAGCTCACTCCGCAGGTGTTCCGGGAGCATGTCCAGCGCCTCAAACGCTGCCTTCTCAAAATCGCTGTGGTCCATTCCTTGCCTTTGTAGCACGGTTTCTACGGGGAGAAAAAATGTTAGACGTCTTTCTGTAGAAAAACGAAACCGGATTCCTTGCGTCCCTCTTCCCGTCCTCTGGTAGAGTGCCGCTCCCTATCCTTTTTCCCGTATTCGTATGACCTCGCGTTTCGCCTCTACCGCACTGGCTTTGCCTCTGTTCCTTATGGCATGCACGGCTTCCGCACCGCAGATTCCCGAGACGCCAGAAGGCGTCACCGAGGATCAGGCGATGGAGCAATTGGACACTCCCGAAGTGAAACGAGCAGAAGAGAGCTCTTTTAACTTTGTTGGCAAAAGCAGCATCATCAACCACGAAGGGTCCTTCGATCGCTACGCTGTCACCGTGACGCGTGACGAAACCGATCCGCTCAATTTTGAGAAAGCATCGATCGAAGTGATCGTCGATCTCACGAGCGCGAAGACGGATTCCAGCGGAGTCGATGCTCACCTCCAGCGTGAGGACTTCTTCGATACAGCAAACTACCCACAGGCGACGTTCAACTCCACCTCCATCACGAGTACGGGTGGAGATGAGTACACGGTCGTGGGTGACCTCACGATCAAAGGTGTGACAAAAGAGGCGACGTTCGATGCCACGATCACCGAGTCACTCCTCACCATGCACTACGATGTGCCGCGTCGCGACTTCGGCGTGGGCAATGACAGTTACGGAAACAAGCTCCTCGATCCGTTGGTGCCGGTCGATGCGAGCATCGTCCTCAAATAATTTTGACTCTTTGAAGGCGGCTCAGAGTTGGGCCGCCTTTTTTATAAATTTCTGTACACTGAGGGTGTGATTCAGATGTTTCGCTCCATTCTCCAGGCGACTCGCGTGCAGATCGGCATGGGAATACTCCTTGTGCTCTTCGTCATTCTTCCGCGATACGGAATTCTCCCGTCACCAACAGAGCTCTCTCTCGAGTTTGCTCGGCTCTTCGACATCTATGGTCCTCGTCTCGTTGTGGTTCTCTCGTTCCTCGAAAATATCGTGGGCTTCAACGCGTATTTTCCGGGGTCCATGGTCATCCTCGCAGCGATGGCCCTCACTGCTGGTGATCCTTTTGGTGCTGTTCTTATGTACGGTTTGATCGTCATCCCCGCGGCGCTTGCTGAACACGTGAACTTCGCGATCGGGCGTGTGATCGGATCCAAGGGGCAGTGGAAACCGCCGGCGCACCTCGGAAAACTTTGGCTCTGGTTCTTTTCGACGTTCTGGCACCCGCATCTTGCGGCACTCACCAGCTTCGCGTGCGGAGCGGAAGGTGTGCCGTACCGCACGTTTCTCCCGCCATGCATCGTCGCGGGACTGACATGGGGAGCGTTTTGGGCTTTCTCGCTCTATCACTTCGGTCAGTTCATCATGGTCGAGCGAAATCTCCTCATCCTCGTCGCGACATACATCGCGATCTGGTTTGTGGTCGATGCCGTGAAAGCCACTCGTGAGAGTTATCGTTCCACGCGCTCTTCGCATGCCGCGCACGTATCCACACATTGATTTCGTTCCACCTGAGGAAGTTGCGCGGTACGCCGCGGAGGGACTTCGGCTACGTCGAACATTCGGACGGGGTGGGACAGCCATCGGCGTCGCTCGTGCACGTGACCTCAAAAACCGGCGTCGGCTTTCTCCGCTCACGATCAAACGGATGGTGAGTTTTTTCGCGCGACACGAAGTGGACAAACGCGGACAGAACTTCGGTAACCTCGCTCGGCCAAGCAACGGCCTCATCGCCTGGTTTCTCTGGGGTGGGGATCCGGGGAAGCAGTGGGCGGAAAACATCCGCGATGCCATGCGTGCCGCGGATCACTCCACTGCGAGCAGGAGACTCTTGAGGTAGTCACCCTCCGGGTGGAACAGATTCACTGGGTGATCGAACGCGTGTCGGTGATGCTGGAGGATCCGTACCGATCTCTTCGCCTGTCTCGCGGCGTGGAAGACGACGGTCTGGAAGAGCGCGGGGTCCATCTGGTAACTGCACGAACACGTGAGGAGCAGTCCGCCCGGCGCGATCTTCTGAAACGCGAGACGATTGATATCGGTGTACGCCTTCTTCGCGGGTTCCAAGTCTGCACTGCGCTTCGCGAAAGCTGGAGGATCGAGAATGATTAGGTCGTACGTCCTCGGCAGGGGATTCCTGAGGAAATGGAACGCATCATCACCGTATGTTTTAAATCGATGCGGGTCGATCCCATTCATCGACGAGATCGTGACGGCCTGCTCGAGCGCGGCCTCGTCATAGTCCACCGCGTCCGCGGTCTTCGCTCCGCCGAGGAGAGCTGCGAGCGAAAATCCTCCGACGTAACTGAAGCAGTCGAGGACCGTGCGGTCACGCGCGACGGATCGGATGAGGGAGCGCATTTCGCGTTGATCGAGGAAGAGACCGGTCTTCTGTCCACTCGAGAGGTTGATGAGGAACTGCAGTCCGCGTTCGAAGACGGGGATCATGGTCTCGCCGCCGCCTTTCGCCCATCCCTCTTTATCCGAGAGTCCTTCTTTCTTTCGTGCCGGACCCGAGGATTTCTCGTAGACTTTCGTGCACTTCGTGACTGCACTCACGGTCTCGATCACCCAATCGCGCAGCACATCCATCCCGAGTGTCGTGAGCTGAATGACAATCGTATCCGCATATCGATCAGCGATGAGACCGGGAAGGAAATCTCCCTCGGCGTTGATCAAGCGGTATGCGGTCGTTTCCTCGTGTGAGAAAAATACCTCACGAAGTTTCACCGCGCGCTCGATCATCTTCTTCATCGATTCCATCGGGTCGCCCTTCTCCCACGCAATCGCACGACCCGCGATGTAGGCCTTGCTGTTCCACGTCGCGTAGCAGAGGAAGTCGCCGGTCGAGCTTTGCACCTCCACGATGGAACCGTCTTTCACGTCGGGCGTTCCGTCGATCGCCGTACGGAAGATCGCGTGGTGCCCGTTTTTCAGGTGCACGTCTGCCCTGGGCTTTAGCCGGAGAGTGGGGAATGCGCTCTTCATCCACGGGAAAACTACCACGTTCTGCGCTACGCTGCCTCCGTGCGACGCATTTTCTTCACGATTCTGGGAAGCTTGCTCCTCGGCTGCAGCCAGGGTGATAGAATTTCTCCCATGACTCCATCTACTTCCGATTCGTCCTCCTCTTATTCGCGTCCAAGCGACGCAGAGATCAAGACCATGCTCACCGAGCTGCAGTACGACGTGACACAGCGCGAGGGGACCGAGCCGCCGTTCCAAAACGAATACTGGAATACGAAAGAAGAAGGGATCTACGTTGACGTCGTCTCCGGTGAGCCGCTCTTCAGTTCCAAAGACAAGTACGACTCGGGGACTGGTTGGCCGAGTTTCACAAAGCCTCTCGAGCCCGAGAACATCGTCGAGGAAACAGATTTCAAACTTGTCCTTCCGCGGACGGAAGTCAGAAGCAAACACGGAGACTCGCACCTCGGTCACGTCTTCCCTGATGGACCAAAGCCCACGGGACTCAGGTATTGCATGAACTCTGCTTCTCTTCGATTCATTCCGAAGGATCAACTCGAAGAGAAAGGATACGAAGAGTACGTCGATCTCTTTCAGTAGAGGCGTATACTTCGCGTATGTCCGTAGCCATCGATTATCAACGCACGATCCTTGCTGACAAACTCCGCAACGACGCCTTTGCGAGAGCTCTGAAGAAAGTTGTGCGTGCAGGGAAGAGCGTCCTCGACATCGGGTCGGGCTCTGGGTACTTGAGCTTCCTCGCGCGTGAGTATGGCGCGAAGAGTTGCACCTTGATCGAGCAAGAACATGAGTTCTATACCTTGAGTAAGGAGATCGCGAAGGAAAACAACATCACGGGGTGCTCGTTTCTCTGTGCGTCCTCCTTCGATGTTCAAAAAAATATCCAGGCGAAC
>JAGVCI010000073.1 GCA_020059985.1 Candidatus Peribacterales bacterium
AGCGTCAGCGCAGCTGAAAGTGAAGTACGAAAATATTGTTTCCGGGAGCGGCGCCTCACATTCTGGAACAGCTCTCCTCACCGGTGCTTTCTTAAGTCTTTTAGAGGAACCATCTGCACTTCCGGACGAATTAGTCGAAGCAGGAAAGACACCGAAACCTCCGCTCTTCGAAATTATTCTTCTCTCCCTTGGGATCTGCTCGGCTGGCGGATTCTCCGCATTCCGTCTACTTCGAGGTAGGGGATTACTATGATTTTGGCTTCTATAAGCGCTTATTCGATAGTGAGTGCGCTCGAAAATTAGGTGCCTCTGAAAGGTCGAATTTTGGCGAGAATCGCCAATCCCTTGGGGTATACGTCAAAAGAAACATTGACAAATGTACAAAATATGGTAATTTAAATTTAGGTCAGTGGTCGGTCAGGAAGACCAAAGATCATTGATCTTTCACAGCACAGCGTCATCACAAATTTTTTGGAGAAAACTCATGTTCGAAGAAATCGTTGATCAGGGTTTGCTTGCGAGTCTCGTCGGAGATCGCCGTGAGGAGGACATTCAGGATGAAGAATGGAAACGGGCGACCGTGAGGATGTACTACGATGATCCACTTCTCTGGTGGGTTTTCTGGCTTCCTCTCATTCTTTGTCCGGTGCTCCTTGTTGCATCGGTGATTGCGTTTGCAGCAAGTGTCGTATTCGGTGGTCTTCTTCTCGTGCTCGGGTTGTTCGCTGGCCATGTCGCGCTCTGGGGCTACAACAGCACGAGCTTCGTGGAAGGGGATAGGTTTGTGTACCGGCAATTTTTTGGCGCCGGTACCATGCTTACCGATACTCGCTACTTCAACGCAGAAGAGTGGTTCATGCCGCTCAATTGGTTCACGTCGGGGCTGGTCGTTCAAAGTATTGAATTTCCAGCGTCCCAGCAGATTTTCCGCACGCCGGAAAATCCGAGAGACGACAACGCTCTCGTGGTCCAATTGAGACAAGGACGGGTCACTCAAGATGAGCATGGCGTTCAACACGAGCCGAGCGACGAGCAACTCGTTATTCTTCGACTGGTCTACCGGTTAGCCATGACCATGGCGCCGAGAACTGTTGTGCTCGCCTATCTCGAAGAGTTCGAAAATAACGGCGTGGATGCATTTACCACGAAAGTGGAACCGGATGTCACTGGGCTCACGATTGCGGTCGCCGAAAGACGACTGCAAGGCCGACGAGTCGATGATCTCATCCAGAATGCCGGTGGCGTTGCCGCCGACATATATCCGGAGATCCGTGACCGTCTCTATCGCATAGGGGTAGAGCTTATCGAGATTGCGATCGAAGATACCGTTGATGTGCGTCCGGAAGGATTTATTCAGACTCGCAGTCGATACGTTCGCATACAGCTCGAAGCTGATGCAAATGTGCGAATTGCGAGGGCTCGTCAAAATGAAAGAGTCCAATCCGCCGATGCCAATGAACAGGCACGCGTGCGAGAGATCGCCGCGGAAGTTGTCATCCAAACTGATCTTGCAGCGCAATTGCAACTTCAGTTGACGAACGAAACGTTGCGGCAACGAGGCTTGCCAGAGATTCAGAATTTGATCGCAGGACTCAGTGTGTACGGTAATCCTGTTGTTGGCCAATTCATGCGTCTCATCGAAGGCGCGGTGAAGGGCGGCAAATCGGTCGAATTCGCGAGTGAATTGGCGGATGGTCTCAAGGCGATGGGTCTGCACACTGAAGGCGGGGATATCATGTTGTTCTCTTCCGGCTCGGAAGAGGGCGTCACGAACCTCGTCGGTGCAGGAACACCCCTCGGAAGCGGCGCTATTTCAGTCGCTTTAGTCTTGGCGCTCATACAGCGCATCGCTTCGAAGTTCGGTATTAATCTTAACCAAACAAATGCAGCCGCAGGCAATGCGGGTGCAAACACCTAAGTGATGGTGCGTGCTGTGCAAACCCCCTGCCATGATGGTGGGGGGTTTCACTGTGTCTTATTCTTCCCAGTGCAAAGCAAGAGACAGTACCGTCGCTACTTTCTTCTCTGGTGGAACGAGGAATGCGCCACCTCGTTTATCGAGGAATCCGAGAGCGATAGCCATGTCTTCCATGACGAGGAAACGATCAGAGGGAGAAATACCCGCAATCTTTTCGTCTTCCACGGTGAAAGGACAGTGCGGATAATCAGCAGCATTGTCTGGGATTTGACGCTGGACTGCGTAACGAGTGTAGAGAGTACCAAACTGTTCGGCGAAGAGCGTGCTGAGGTTCACGATTGGATAAACATACTGCTTGTCTCCTTCGCGGATTTCATCCAGGAATTTTTCCGGGAGTTTTACGTCTCCTTCGCGAAGCTCATGAACAACATCATTTAGGTGATTTTCCTTGTTTGCCATCTTCCACTCTCGGTCAGACGGAAACCTTCCGCGTTGCACAGTCGTAATAGCGGTATCGGCGGCAACCAAAATGAGTCCCCCTCCGAGAACGGTACCGACCAACTTTCTGGTTTTCTTGTGCATGAGAGCCATAACAGTGACGGCCGTCGCGCCCGCGAGCATAAGCGCTTTCTCTTTGCCACTCGCCTGCTTGAACCCGGTGATCAGACTGTTTGTGACTTTGCCGGCACCAGAGCCCTCCCACAATTTTGAGGTGATCGTTTTGCTTCTATCTGGGCGGAGCTCTGTAAGTGACTTCGCCGTGTTGCGGAAAACTTCCGCGCGTTTGGCAATGTACTGCATCAAAATTTCTAATTCTTTGTTCGCTTGTTCCTGGAGAGAAGGATCACGGAGGTGGTTCAGCTTTTCCGCAATGTCGAGGCCTGCTTCCGTGCCAATTCCGCCGCACTGGAGGATGCATCGTTCCAAGTGTTCGTGTGTGATATCTTTTTCTTGGATCTGAGAGAGTGTGGCAATCATCGCTTCGAAGCCCTCTTTCTCTTCGAGGTTACTCAAAAATTCAAAGGCCTTTCTGTCGGTCGTCTCCAGGTCCGCGTGGCTGGTCTTCAGGAATTCCTCCATCTCATTGTGTGGAGGGCTCATGTAGATCTCTCTCTTCTCACGAGAGTTAGAGAAACCGTTTCGGGAGTGAAGAAATCTCATGTGTTTGGATGATGAGCAGGGTCAGTAGCATTGTGCGGTTGTGCCGGATGTGCGCCCTCATGCGCATCGCCGTGGCCATGTTCTCCATGTCCATGTCCGCCGCCGCCCGCACCGAATGCCTTCCACCACAGCGACTTGCCGTTTGTATTGAAAATGTCGACTCTATCCGCAAGCTCGAGCATAAATTTCACGGGATCGTGATAGAACTCCTTGGAGTTCTTTTTCAACGATACATCAACTTTCTCGAGCCACTTCCATGTGTTTTCTCGAGAGCCAGCTCCAAAACCTGTCACAAAATCCCACGTTTTACCCCAGAATCCTCTTTCGGGTCCCTGCGCTGCTCCATGAGCAGGTTCATTCGTGCGAGGAGTTCGAGGCGGAGGAGTAACCGGAGGGTCAACGGGGGCAGGCGTGGGATCGGTGTATGGGCGCACTGCCTGTAGTATTCCATCGGTTACTTCTTCGAAGGTCTGTCGATGTGACGGAAATTCCGCATCCAGTTTTTCAATGATCTTTGCCAAATCATTTTTACTTTCTATAGCAGGTTTGTCCAAACGAAGAACAAATCTGTCTGTGTTTTCACCGACATTGATTTGGTTTTTTCCTATAAGCTCGCGCAGTTTCTTTTTTTCTTCGTCACTGAACGCATTCATTTTTTCGACTAACCGATCCTTTGCAGCGCTTGTTGCCGTAATCAGGACCTGATTCTTGTCGCCAGTATCGAGTTGTACTGCACTCACAGAAGTTAATTTATTGAGCTTTGTGCCCAAAGATGAAGCGGGTGCCGCGCCTGTTGCATTTCTTGCGGAGACCAATGCTTGGAGCGTCGTATCCAGATTTCCGCGCACCGATTCAACCTTTTCATTGATATAGCTCCCTGCTTTCTCAACTTTTTCTATTTGCTCGGTGAGCTCACCGGTTTCATCAACAACGAGCCTGTTATTTTCTTCTTTCAATCCCGCTCTGTCCTTATCGGCAACATTCACCTTGTTTGCATTTGCATGCAGCATTGCATTCATTGCGCTGCGCGTGGTTTGCAACTGAGCTTCGACGCGAGCCTTCACGTTTGCGGCCTCGGGGGTGCCCTGACCTTCCCAAGGTTTTTGCCGGCGCAGCTCTTCGAGTTGTCTGAGTGTGTCTTCCGTCGCCATCAAGACATTATATCAAATTTACCCTTCGCCGTACATGCCCTCCTATGGGTCTAAATCATGGTGGTCTTTGGAGTCTACTTATGCTAGAATGTCCTGATACATGAAAAATAAGTCACAGAAGACAGTGGCGACACAGTGGTCGATGATCGACCTCTACGACATGCTCATGTTCGAGATCGAACCGGAGCTTCTGTCTGATGCAGTAGGCGAACTCGACGAGCTCTACAAGAACGAAACGAAAGAAGAGCACCAAGAGAGAATGGATCGCTACAAGGTGGCTTTCCAAACGTTTTCCGATCGGTTCGGAAAAATGCTGGATCTCTGGAAGGTGCAGCTCAAGGATTTCGACAAGGCCATTCTCTCTGCGATCAAAGCGAAAGCTGGAGCAGAGGAGTCTGGACGTCTCTCTGGTATTGAACAATCCCTCGACAATATATGAAGCTAAAACACACTTTCTCTGGCGTTTTCAAATTTTCGAAAGAGAAAAGACTTCTACATTTTTCTTCCGCTCCGTCGGAACAACCGAAGCCCGATGAGTTTATTGCCCGACAGGAATCAACGGAGGATATCCGCGAAATCGTTTCGCAACTCGACGACATGAAAACGGAAGTGGTGTACGAAGTGATTCGCGATGTCGTCTCTGACAACGAGGTGAAGGTGAACGAGATTGAGAGTCTGGGTTTTCGCATTCTCGAAAAGACGCATGAACTTTTTACGAGCTCTACTACAGATTGGGACGAAGGAGAAATGGAGGAGCTGATCCAGGCGATGCCCAAAACCAAGGAGGATATGGCTTTTCTTGCCTTTTCTGAGGGTCTCGTCGGATACGATGCCTACAAGGAGATTGTAGAAAAGAAAGAGCGAATTCCGGGACAGGCATGGTCGCTCGAAGACATGAAGGAAGATGCAACTGTGCAGATCGCTCTGAACGCGCTCCGTGATAATAAAGATGCAATCCGCCAAGCAATTGCTCTGAAAAATGCCGGTCGCAACAGAGAGCTGCACCGTGATCGGAGAATTATGCGCGACCAATTTTTCCAGTACACAGGGTGGAAATATGAGGATTACCTCCACGCACTTCAAAGAGAAAAAGGTCCCGTGCGCAACGCAAGCGGTCTGACCGGTGCCGAAGAGCGAGCGAAGCTGGAACCGGAATGGGAGAAGAGAGCCGAGGAAAAGAGTGTTGCATCCACGGACAAACCTCGTCCGTACCAGCCCCGGGTGAACAGCATGCTTGGTTCTTGGAGCAGCGCGCAGCGCGATCGCGATCAAATTGCGAGAGAAAAAGCTGATGCGGATGCCCGCTATGCTAGACATCCAGAACTCGCGGAATTCCGCGGTCCGAGTCAGGTGTCTTATAGTTTTAACGACACGAAAGCTGATCGAGAATATCGAGACAGGGAAAACCGGAAGGAAGCAAAGAGGCGGACAGAAGAGTTAGCAAAAGCTCCTCCGACACCGGAGAGCGAAAAGAAAATCGCGGAATTGCACGAAAAAATTGCGAAGAAAATGGGATACGTGACCAAAGAGCAGTACGACAGAAAATTGGAAGCTTTCAAACAGGGTGCGCTGTATTCCTATTTCGATGCGAGGGGGAATATGGTTCTCCGATGGAAAGATATGACTGCTGCGGTTGTGAGTCCGGACGGAAAAATCGCCATGCGCCGTACGAGCAAGCTGTGGTCGAAGTCGGATTTGGACAGAGCTGGATACGAAAGAAAGAGCAAGATCGTCACGTCCAACTACGCGAAGGACCATCCGACGATCGATATTATGGAAGGAAAAACTCCCGCGGGAGCGGTGGCGAGCGCGGAGGCTGCCGACCGTGCGGTCGACGAAGATCTTCGTCGAGCTGGAATGGATCCTACGATCACGGGGCCCGATGCGTCTGCGGCGGCCGATCAAGCAGTCGAGGAAGATTTGCGTGCGCAGGGCTTCGATCCAGATACGACGGTCGAAGGCGCATAACTTCTGTATATGGAAGAACCCCGATGCGCGAAGCATCGGGGTTCTTTTTTTAGCGTAGGGGAATGTGGTTACCGGCAACCGTACTGGTACGGTTGCGGACAATAGACGGTGGAAGTGGTGCGTCGAGCGCAGCACTTCGCGATTTCTCCTTCGACGGCAACCAGTTTTTTCTGGTACGCCGCGAGGAGCGTCTGGTCAGCACTTCGATCCGCCTGGATCTCGGCGACTTTTTTCTTCAGATAGTTGGCCATAGTGGTCAACTTCTGATGAGCCGCCGCGATGTCCGCGGTGTTCTTGGCGATGTTCTGCTCAGCAGAACCCATTCGCCCCTCGAGACCGCTGACGCGGTTCTCGAGCTTCGTGAACCGTTGGTGGCTTTTCGCACCACCGACGCAGGACTTGATGAGTCCTTGCATGCCGTCTTCCGACAGGTTCTCTCCCATGAGTGCAATCTCGAAGTCCGTTCCATTGGGATCGAGAATGGTCTTCACGTTGAGTGAACTTTTTCCAATCGGCAGACTGGACATCGAAACATTCGCTCCGGCGCCTCCTTGGTTGCCTGCACCACCCACCCAATGGCTGTAGTAGCTCTTGGGGACGAGGTAATACAGCGCACCAAGCACGAATACGACGAGAATCAGGATGAGGATTGCCCTCATGAAACCCGAAAGTCCGCGCCAGCGGTCACCAATGGTTTGCCGGGTGTTTGTCCCACCACGCGGGTGACGGGGACCGCCACCTTGGCCGTGGTCACCACCTCCGCCTTGACCACCATTGCCACGATTTCCCTGCCCAGCACCGCCCTGATTGGGGCGTTGCTGGTGAGTGTCATCTTGACCGGCCTGTTGAGTGGTGCGGGGCTGGTTCGCGGGCGTGCCTTGTCCAGCGTGAGCGGGATCGCTGTGTTGTTGATTCGCCATAGTAGTAGTTTCCTTTTCCGAAGACGTGGATGTGTTACCGTTCTCGTCACTAACAAAGTGATCGAGGATACTAAGCGACTCAGCGAGAGCGGGGACCGTGCGGTCTGCGCTCTCAAGGTTGGAAAGAAGCTCTTTGGCAAAAGCCTTGAGCTTCTCCTTATTGCCCAAACCTTTCTTGGTGGGCTTTTCCAGTCCAGGAGGCGGACGCCCCCTTTCCTGGAAATGTTCCCACACAGCTTTGACAGCTGCGTAGAGAACATCATTTGTGACGCGGCCTCTCTTTTTAGGAAGGGCAGCGACTTGCTGCGGCGCGGGAGTGGGTGAACCACCCCCCATGATGTCGACCGTAACGCGTACGGTCTCGATCTGGCCTTGCATGGCAACCTGTTGAGGGCTGCCTTGCGTCGTCGTAGACATGGTTTGCTCCAGTGAAAAAATGCTGACTTTGTGTACCCCCACGCGAGCTTACTTCCGGCACGGCTCCCCCTCAGAAGAGGAAAAAACGTACACTGGGAAGTAAGCTCCGTGGTTAGGTTTTGGCGTCTAAGACGCCAAAAACACGGTGTTGTGAATGAGCCTAATTAGCCTATAGAAGATACAATATTTACATGATTTTGTCAAATACTAAAACCCATCAAAAAAGCCACTACGTTCTAGAATTTTGGGTTCCAGAGAGGGAGTGGCTGAGCTTCTTTTTAGGAGTTTCTTACGCTTTGAAGGCCTCGAGAACTTGGTCGAGGTTCTTCGTCGGGAAGGAAACTGTCACCGCTGTGTCGGACTCATTTTCGATCGTCATCGAACCATCCAAAGCTTTGATTTTTCGGAAGGTATCAACGAGTGTTTCGATTCTATTTTCTTTGTCCTTCACAGCTTCGAAATTCATGTAGACCTTTTCATCACTGTGACTACCTCCGGTAGGGTTCACGAGTCCGTCGTAATCTATTTTGGTGATGAGACGATGGAATTTTTCTTTGCGAATTTTGAACGGCCTCTCAAATTCCTCTTTCGCGGCCTCGATCGAGGCTTTTTCTATAGTGGACTTTGGAACGTCGTATTCATTTTTGATAATCTCCCAGCCTTTGTCCGAGTTCGGATCCAGTTTGCGGTAGTAGTATCTGTGCTCTTTGCCTGGCTGCTTTGAACGCTCGTAAATGACACCATCGGACATGCGCATAACTTCGCTGCCCGGCATGAACGACGCAGCAAGACGTTCTGACTTAGGACGACGATCGTCGGATGGGTTTTCGAAGTGTTGCATCTCGAGTCCCATGTCACTGGCTTTCACCCATACATCAACTTTTCCTTTCTCCGATTTTGCGATCGCATCGTAAATATCAAATATGCCAACTTGGCTCGCAACTTTGTTTATTTCATCTAGATAGAGCGAGGCAATTTTGCCGGCACCCTGATAGACAGTGATGCGTTCTCCGCTCGTATCGCGGTCGCGTACGGGAAGAAGATCCTTCTGATGTGCTTCCACAAACTCTCCGTCGGCGCGGACCAAGGTCCAGTTTTTCTTTTCCTTGTTTTCATTGAATGATTTTTCCACGGCCACACGAGACTTCATCATGTCGTCGACTTTACCGAGGCCTTCAGCAATTTCCGCACGACGAATGTCTGCGCCCACGTGAGCATCCTTCAATCTCTGTGCGATGTTCTCCATCGCCTGCCTATTTTCTGTAATGCCCAATTCTCGAGCTTTGCGAATAGTATCGCGATACGTTATCTGCAGATCGGAGATTGTTTTCTCGTAATCGTCGACATCTTTCGCGGTTGCTGTGTCGCTCTGGATTTTTTCATAAGCCTGCTTCATTCGCTCCTCTCCCTGACGGAAAATCTCACGAGCTTCTCGCTTGAAAGTATCGATTTGCTTCTGTTTTTCGGTCATGCGGCCTTGTTCCTTTGCTGCCTCCACTTTGAGGGCCGTGAGATCAAACTCACCGTTTCTCATCGGGACATCCACCGTGACACCACTGGAAAGTCTCACTGCCATTTCGGCATTTGCACCGTTAGCCAAGAAATGAATGCGCTTGCGTCCGCCGGAAATATCGAGAGCAGTCTTCGACGCACCGGCGCCGAAACCGTTCACGTCCTCGATCGCCGTTGTGGCATCGATCCACGTGATTCCTTTCTTGGCGATGAATGTCCAGTCATCCGGCACGTCCATGTACTTGTATCCACTCGCACTCTTTTTCACGTTGAATGAACCGCTCTCAAGAATAAGACTGCGGAAGTAATTGCGCGTTGTGTTTTCGTATCGCTCTTCCTGCGGGATACCAAGTTTTTCCTCTAACATTGCAATCTCCGCTTCTGCGATTGTTTGGTTTTTCTCCCATTCATTTCGTTTTGCCATCATTTCTCCTTTGTATTCGCGAATCCATTCACTGTAGTACTGGAACCAGTTTTGGAGCTTCGTCTTGGATTCCAAAAGTTCATTTTTCTTTGTCCCAGGCTTCATTTGGTCGATTTTCTTGTAGAGCTGCTCAAAGCGCTTCCCCTGCGCCTCTAGCGTTTGCTCGATCACATCGATCTTTGCACCTTTTCGATCTTTGATATCCAGATTGTAATCTCGGTTGGAGCGCTCAGCGTCATTGCGAGCTTCCGGTGTTCTACCCGAGAAGCCAATGAGGCGTTTCTCCGAGGAGATCGAGAACTGGTTCTGAGATAAATGTGTGTTCTTCATAACGAAGAGGGGAATTAATTGTTTTGAATATCTGTTTCGAGCGCGTCGATATCGCTCTCATCGGGAATATGTTCGATTTCTTCCGATGCCTTTGTGAGAGCTGCACCACCTTCCGCGGCTGCGCTTTCCATATCTTCCAAAATTCCGAGAGAATCTGCATTGATCCCACGAATCGCATCGAGAAAATTCTCTCGATCCTGAGGCCCCATCTCTCTTCCGAGAAGGGTACGAGCGTGTTCCGCGAGACGCGGGTCCAAGCCTCCTAGGTCGCCAAGTTCTCCTGCAGATTGAGTGTTTTTGATCATGAAGAATTTTGGTATGTGTTACTTCTATTATAGAGGAAAATCGCAAAATCGGCAACGTGGTAGATTGCGCCAAAATCGGTATTTGCATGTCCGGAATGGTCCTGTACTCTGCGCCAGACGGATGGCTCGGCTTATCCTCTCCGACGGCACCACATTCGCAGGACAGTCCTTCGGTGCCGCAGTCGATAGCGATGGAGAAGTGGTCTTCAATACCGGAATGGCGGGGTATCCCGAGAGTCTCACAGACCCCAGTTACCGAGGCCAGGTCCTCACTTTTACGTATCCGCTGATCGGAAACTACGGAGTGCCAGTCGAGGAAAAGAACGAGTACGGGTTTTCGAAGAACTTCGAGAGTGAAGAGGTCCATGTTCGCGGCATCGTCGTCACGCAAGCAAGCGAGGACTTCAGTCACTTCACCGCAGCGAGTTCGCTTGGGAATTGGCTTGAGCATCATGGGATTCCGGGAATCACGGGTGTCGACACACGAGCACTCACGAAGAAGCTGCGTGAACATGGTGTGATGCTCGGGAGAATCGTCCAGGATGACCAAAAGAGTGCAAACAGCGAAGGAGTCGAAGATCCGAACGGGAGAAACTTGGTTGCCGATGTCTGCTGCAAAGAAGCAATCCGTTACGAGCCCAGAACCGGATCGATCGGGAAGACGGTGATCGCCTACGACTGTGGGATGAAAAGGAACATCATTCGCAGTCTCTTAAAGAGGGGAATCACGGTGATGCGTGTGCCGTGGGACTTCGATCTCGACTCGTTCGATAGTTCGTACGACGCGGTGTTCATTTCCAATGGTCCTGGCGATCCGAAGAAGTGCGACAAGACGATCGAGCAGATCCAGAAGTCGCTCAATAAGGGGACAACGACGTTCGGTATTTGTCTGGGGAATCAGCTGCTCGCACTCGCAATCGGGGGTGATACGTATAAGCTTAAATATGGGCACCGTGGGGCAAATCAGCCATGTTTAGAGCATGACACGCAGGGCAAGAAAACTGATCACTGCATCATCACATCCCAAAACCACGGCTTCGCTGTCGATGAAAAATTACCTGCAGGTTGGAATGTATGGTTCTCCAACGCGAACGATGGAACAGTCGAGGGAATTCGTCACTCGTCCGGAAAATTTTTCGCAGTGCAATTCCACCCCGAAGCAACTCCGGGTCCGGAAGATGCGAACTATCTTTTCGATCAGTTCTGCGGAGCTTTGGAACGGAAATGAGGGCTTGTTTAAGAGAAAAACTGGGAAGAGACAGATGAATCAGAGGAGTCAGGGGATGCAAAGGATAAGTCGCTCATGCAATCTTTCAGTATGAGAATTAGACCATATCAACGTTTGATTGTGTGGAAAGAGGCACACGAGCTTTGCAAAGGTATATACAGGTTAACTGATAAATTTCCTTCGAATGAAAAATTTGGACTCACATCTCAGATGCGTCGTTCGGCCGCGAGCATTCCCATGAATATTGCGGAGGGCAACGGCAAACGATCTATGAAGGATCGCGCCCGATTTCTTGAGATAGCAATTGGTTCTCTCGAAGAATTGCATTATCAATGCTTCCTTGCAAAGGAGCTTGGATTCCTGGTGACAGAACAACATGCTCAGGCAGATGATTTAATTCAAAGAGTGGGTTTTCTGCTTGAAAGACTCCGAGCATCACTCCTTTGAGTCATCTGATTCTTCTGTATCCTCTGTTTCCTCAAATGTAGCCCTCCACATGCAGGTCCTTTTTGCCGATGCCCCACTGATCCAAGCAAAGTTTCTTCACTTCTGTTGTCATGTCTGGATTTCCGCAGACGTACACGTGTTTATTGGAAAAATCTTTCACGATCTGCGGCACGAGTGTCTGCACGCGACCGCGGTGACCGGCCCAACTCTCCGATGGATTACTCAGCGCGAAATGGAGGAAGAAATTCGGATACTCATGCGAAAGTTCTTCGAATTCTTTCTGCCAGAAGAGATCTTCTTCTGTGCGTGCACCAAAGATGAGATCCATCCGCCTCGTATCTCCACTCTTGAGCGCGGTACGAATCTGCGACCGGAAAGGAGCCGCACCCGTGCTGGTACAGATGAAGAGGTACTCCTTTGTTATGCCTTCCTGAAGCGTAAAAAACCCAAGTGGACCCTGGATCCGCATGGTATCACCGGGCTTGAGCTTCTCCTCTATCCACCGGCTTGCACGACCACCTTCGATCAGTTTTGCGACGAAGAGAAGTTCGTTTTCATCAGGACTCGAGGCGATCGACATTGCACGCGTTTGAATATCATCCAATTTATCAATCAGTGGAACATCAAAGAGGACGAACTGTCCGGCCTTGAACGAAAAATTCTGTGGCTTTTCAAACGCAAACTCGTACACATCGTTTGCTACGAGTGCATTCTTCGTGCAGGTAATGGTGTGCGAAGGCGTAACCAAATTTTTAAGAAGGAAGTTTCAGCTCACCAGTGTGGAGTTGCTCGAGCACTTTCGGGTACAACTCTTTTTCGAGCGCTTGAATTCTCTCCTTGAGAGTCTCCACCGTGTCATCCGGTTTTACTTCACACGTTTTCTGTAAAACGATCGGACCAGTATCAATCCCTTCATCAATCAAGTGAATCGTCATCCCAGATTCTGGGTCTCCTGCTTCGAGTGTCTCCTCGATTGCATGTGCACCTGGGTGCAGCGGAAGAAGAGCTGGATGTACGTTGAGAATGCGATTCCTCCAGGTGTCGATGAACCACGGCGAGAAGAGGAACATCCACCCGAGGGCAGCGAGGGTATCTGCATCGCCCATCGCGCGAATAGCCTCATCCACACGTTTGTCATAGGCCTCTCGTTCTTCGCCTTTCTTCTTCTCCACGATCGTCACCGGGATGCCCGCTTTTTTGGCTTTCTCTACGCATCCGCGATCTGCTCGATCACTCACCAATCCCATGCAATGTGCGTGGAGCGTTCCACTGTGCAGGGCATCGAGAACCGCTTGGAGCGTGGTGCCGCGAGACGAGGAGAGAACGACGAAATTCATGAGCGAATGATACAGGCTCTAGATGACGCCATGGTACAAATCTCGTTCTCTTTCGATACCCGGAACCCAGCCAGAAAACGAGGAGAAGGGGATACCGTGGTCGCGAATGACTGTAATGGGCGTTGATCCATTGGTGTTTCCCATGACGGCATTGGCCATCGTCGCCAGCTGATCCGCTCGTGCTTCAACGGTGACGCGGAGAGGTTTCCCAAAGAGATCAGGCTTTCCGATTTGGCTTTCCAATGGATCTATCCCATCTACGGCGAGTGCAATGGCGGTGACGCCACTCCTTCTCGGGGCGATCGACGAATCGGAAAGGATGACAGCCACAGAGCCCAATGTTTTGCGGATACTCTTGAGAGATTTCACAGGATCCTTCGGCCAGCCGATCATCGTTCCCTCTTTACTGTTCGAGTGGTCGAGACCGGCATTGGGGACGAGGATGCTTCCTTCGGAGAGTCCCGTGGGAAAAAGTTCCGTGAGAAGGATCCGATCCGTGATCCGAATCACTTTTCCGTTCATCCGGTGTGTCTCATCCAAAATCGCTTGATACTCCTTCGGATCTCCGCCGTGCACGCGCGCGATATTCATTGCTTCACTGGTCGGTGTGATTTTTGTGAGATCGATCGTCGCTCCCTCCGTCACCGCGACCACCTTCGAGGAGAACACGATGATGTCGCCATCATGCAGATCAATCGCTGCGAGAATCGCCTGGGCAAGATCGTCACCTGAGGTGAGCAGTGGAGTACGAATGGGAAGAATTTCCATGCGGTCAGACTACCAGAGCGTCGTTGTTCCTTCCTGAACCAGGATGACATTACGTTCGACAACCTCGGTCTCCAGATTTACGCGTGTGAGTGTGACTTTGAGCGCATGTGTGGATGGGTGATGGAGGAGCATACCTGAGGGGACTTCGCGCAGACGAAAGGCGACTGTTGCCTCACCAGGAATGGTCCAGCGCGTGAATCCGAGTGTCGGCGGTTCGGAGACAATAGAGGAGAGAGGAGCGTCGCGGACTTCACCCCGCAGCCACGTTGCGGGAAGACTCACCGAATACGCGCCACTGCCACTGGTCGTAATTTCGAGGAGGCCAACACCGTGGAGTGTGCTCACATCGATCGCGAGCTCACCGGGTTCTGTGTGTTCGATTGCCATTTCTTGAGGCGCCTCATCTAAATTGACTTGTGCCTGTAATATGTTTTTCGTACCAATGATCGCCACTCCAGTTAGCATGACCAGAAGGGGGCCTGCGTGGCGACGCCAGACGATGCGGGTGGGTTTCTTCTTCGCGATGTCATGCATGGTATCCGTGACATCGCATTCACAGGAGTTTTTTTTGTTGCCGGAAGCCGTCCGTGGTATACTATAGGATGATGAATATTGATCCCCACACCCTTCAACAGATTCTCCAGCGCATCTACCAGCAGATGCGTTGCCCGCAGTGTTCGAAGCGCGTCCCGGTCGACTTTTCGTCGGTCCGCGTGATGGCGGAGAGCACGCTTCTACTCCAGCTGAAGTGTGAGTCGTGCAATGCGTACATCGTGCTCCAGGCATCGCTCCAGGGTGTTGAGGAAATTTCTGTGCAGCCGTACGAAGACGATGTGACGACCAATGTGTCGTCCGGTCTCGACACGGCAACGCGCGCATCTGCAGAAGTGGGTGAGGCGCTCAAGGACGCTGACGGCTCGTTCGAAAAACTTTTCGAGAAGTTCAGCAAAGAGTCGAAGAAGGCCTCCTGACCACTTTTCCTCCGCATGTCTTATAAGAAGAACAGCGGTATTCCACGTAGCGTCGTGTTGCTCGCGGTGTTCATCGTGGGTGGCTTACTCCTTTCGGGGTGCTCCTCCATAGAGGAGAGAAAGGCGCGCGTGGAGGGAACGGTGAATGACATCACCGCGACTGCGTCGGGGACGTATCACTCCGCCGCACGCGAAGTGGAGAAGGCGATCATCATCGGAACATTTCTCTACGAGACGGTGCAATCCACCGTGCAGGAGTTCGATGAGCGGATCGACAAAGTTCAGCAAGGCGTCGAAAAAATCCAAGAGGGCAAAGGCCTGATCCGCGAGGGAGTCGGAAATTAAGGGGATTTTTCTTGCGCGAAGGACCTCTCCTCATTACTCTTTGGCCATACACCGAAGCCTTCGCCCTTGATTAAGACGATCACGCGGCGAGGAGCTGCGGTCTTTCGTACGTGCATTTCCCCCTTATCCGTATGCCTCCGCACCGTAAACCCGCTGCAGCAACCGATTCGTTCGATGCAGTCGCACTCAGCATCGCCAGCCCCGAGGATGTCCTCGCGTGGTCCCGTGGCGAAGTCACGAAGCCTGAAACGGTGAACTACCGCACACAGAGAGCAGAGCCAGATGGTCTCTTCTGCGAGCGTATTTTCGGACCGACGAAGAACTTTCAGTGTTTCTGCGGAAAGTACAAGGGCGTGCGCTACTCCGGAGTGGTCTGTGAGAAGTGCGGAGTCGAAGTGACGCGCAGTATTGTCCGTCGCGAGCGCATGGGTCACATCAACCTCGCGGTCCCGGTGACGCACATCTGGTTCCTCCGCAGTTCACCATCCCGCCTTGGTCTTCTCCTCGACCTTCCGATTAAGACGCTCGAACAGATCGTTTACTTCGCCGCGTACATCGTGATCGCCGTGGACGATGATGCGAAGCAGGCTGCGGAGAAAGATCTAAATACGGGAATGGACGCACGCAAGAATCAGTTGAAGCGTGAATACGAGGATTCCAAGAAACAACTTTCCGAGAGCAAGGCGACACGCGCGCAGCTCGACGCACTTGATAAAGAGGCAGCCGAGAAGCTCGATACACTCAAAGCCAACCACCGCGAAGCTCTCGACGATTTACAGAATCTCCACGTCGGATCTGTGCTCTCCGAGCTCAAGTTCCGCGAAATGAACATGAAATTCGGTCACGTCTTCCGTGCGGGAACAGGTGCCGAATCCCTCGAAGAGATCATCATGAACATCAACCTTCCGGAGCTCGTTGAGCAACTCCAGAAAGAGCGCGAGCAGTCCAGTGGTCAGAAACTGAAGAAGATCATGAAGCGCATCAAGCTCGTGAGCTCACTCATCAAGGCGACGATCAAACCGGAGTGGATGGTCCTCAAGCGCCTCGTCGTCATTCCACCAGATCTGCGCCCGATGGTGCAGCTCGATGGAGGACGTTTCGCGGCATCAGACTTGAACGATCTCTACCGCCGCGTCATCAACCGCAACAACCGTCTGAAAAAACTCATGAGTATCGGAGCGCCGGAAGTCATCTGCCGCAACGAGAAACGCATGCTCCAGGAAGCAATCGATACGCTCCTCAATAACTCCGCACGTGCGGGAAAGACGCTCTTCACCGCTGGTGATCGCCGCAAACTCCGTTCTCTCTCGGACATGTTGAAAGGAAAGCAGGGACGCTTCCGTCAGAACCTCCTCGGGAAACGTGTCGACTACTCCGGACGAAGCGTCATCGTCGTCGGTCCGAACCTCAAACTGAATCAATGTGGACTCCCGAAAGAAATGGCGATGAAACTCTTCAAGCCGTTCGTGATCGGTCGTCTCATCCGTGATGAGCTCGCACACAACGTAAAGGGTGCTGAGCGCATCGTGCAGGATGGCGGCAAAGAGGTGTGGGATATCCTCGAAGAGGTGATCGCGGACAAGTACGTGCTCCTCAACCGCGCACCGACGCTCCACCGTCTGGGTATCCAGGCGTTCAAGCCTCGTCTCGTGGAAGGACTCGCTATCCAGGTTCACCCGCTTGTGTGTACGGCCTTCAACGCCGACTTCGACGGAGACCAAATGGCTGTCCACGTACCACTCAGTGAAAAAGCTCAAGATGAAGCCAAAAACCTCATGGCTGCGAATCGAAACGTGTTGAAGCCATCCGCAGGAGAACCAATTATCAACCCTGTGCAAGACATGGTGCTTGGTTGCTATTTCGTGTCACAAGTACACGATGGTAAAAAAGGAGAGGG